>CAYRTV010000071.1:0-9743 GCA_964427225.1 uncultured Eubacteriales bacterium | reverse complement strand
GGGACTAGATGCTCTTTGTCTCAGTTTTTTTGGGGAGTATTTTTGCAGCCCCATCAGCATTCCAGCGGCTTTCATAAGTTCCAGATAATGAGAAAGGGTCGTGGTATTGCCGGTATCTTGAAGCTGGCCTAATATCTTGTTAAATGACAAAATTTGACCTGAGTACAGACATCCCAGCTCAAACAATCTTTTTAAAAGAGAGGGCTTATCCACTCTAGTCATCATGAAAATATCTCTTGAAACGGTTGTTTCGATCAGGGAGTCCGTCACATAATTTTTCCAGCGCTGTTCATCTTTAGTTAAAGAAGCCGCGCCGGGATATCCGCCAAAATAGAGAAATCGATCCAAAGAAAAATCAAAGGCCTCTTTCATTTCCTTATACGACCAGTGCGGAATCCTGATCAGTTCGAATCTTCCTGCTAGGGTTTCTGAAATCCCCTTCTGTATGAGAAGAGGCGATGATCCAAGCAGAGCGACTTTCAGTGGTATTTTATTGGCGCTGTCCTCGTCCCACAGTCTCTTTATGATTTCTGTCCAATCGGCAATTTTCTGCACTTCATCGAGAACAAGCAGAAATGATTTGTTTGAGTATTGGTCCTTGAGTTTTATACGGGCTGTTTCCCATTGTTGTTCAATCCATGTGCTGGATTTGGCTTCAGCAGCGTCAGCGGAGGCGTAGTGAGAGGGGATATCGATTTCAGCAAGAATTTGCTGAATCAGAGTTGTTTTTCCGGATTGTCTCGGGCCTGTAAGCACTTGAATAAATTTCCGGGGTTCATTCAGCCGTTTTAAGAGAATGTGGAAATATTTTCGTTTGTACATTTGTATTTACTCAATATATTGAGTAATTTTACTCAATGAAATGAGTAAAGTCAATAGCCAACGCCGGGACAGCACGGACTTTAGGGGGGTAACAGATGAATCAAAGATTTTGACATAAGCCCCCGCCCCGATTAGAATAAACAAAAGGAAAACAGCATTGAGTGTTGCCTCCCGAAAACGCATTCTGATCGCGGTCATTGCCATAACCGCGGCCGCGCCCCTTCTTTTCGTCCGCTGGAATGAACCCACCGCCGCTCTCCAGACTATCAAGATGCTGGCTAAAACCGGCGCCCTGTGCGGGACTCTGCTTGCAGTCTGGCAGCTTCTGCTGGGATTCCGGCGGCTGGCGGGCCGGGTTTTGACGGATCTCATCTGGGTTCTCAAAAGTCATAAGACCATCGGCCGCTGGATCTTGTACCTGATTGCCCTCCACCCGGTTTTTATCACCATTTACTATATTATCAAAAAGGGATACAATCCGCTTTTTCTTGAAGGAGACTTTCCCTTCACCGGATACGTCGTCCTCGGGATGACGGCGATTCTTCTTTTTTTGATTGTTGTGATCACCAGTGTTTATTTCCGCGATAAAATGCGGTGGAAGAACTGGTTCGGGGTGCATGTCACCAGCTACCTGGCTGTCAGTTTGGTGTTTGTTCACAGCCTGCCGATCGGTATGACGGTCGGGGAGACGGGCCTGGGATTGGTCTGGTGGGCTCTCAGCGGAGTGGTTGCCGCGGTTCTTCTTTTTAGAGGCGCTTTTCGGCTCGGGGCTTTTACCTTCCGTCATGAAGTAAGCGAAGTGAAACAAGTCGGTCCGGATGTGGCAAAAATTTCCATGATGCCCGTCGGCCGGCGGGTGAATCCGAAGCCGGGGCAGTTTATCTATATCCGGCGGGGAATCTGGGGATCAGCCCGGCCCTTCACGGCCTCTCATTATGATGAATCAACCGGAGAACTGGCCGTGACCAT
This sequence comes from uncultured Eubacteriales bacterium, assembly GCA_964427225.1. Lineage (GTDB taxonomy): Bacteria > Acidobacteriota > Aminicenantia > Aminicenantales > Aminicenantaceae > CAYRTV01. Next base: position 7,952 of record CAYRTV010000071.1, on the reverse strand, counting down.
CAAAGCCATGGGGCCGGTCACCAAGACGTTTCACAAGATGAAGCCGGGCGATACCGTCTATGTCGACGGGCCTTACGGTGTTTTCGGGAGGGAGGCGCTGCGGTCGACAAAACCCATTGTCATGATCGCCGGGGGCATCGGGATCACCCCTTTTCCCAGATTGATCCGGGCCTTTAAAGAGAAGCTGCGGGATGAAATCGTTTTATTTTTCGGCAATAAGATAACCGAGGAGATCGTCTTCGGAAAGGAATTAGAGCGGATCGAAGGCCTGCGCGTTGTCCATGTGATCAGCCACGATCCGGAATACCAGGGGGAAACCGGTTTTATTACCCCTGAAATCATAAACCGGCATCTGGACAGGCCGCTGCCCGAACATGAATTTTTGATCTGCGGCCCGCCCATTATGACACAGAAACTGGAAGCCGCCTTCCGGGAAGAAGGCGTGCCGGACGCCCAGATCCACCACGAGATGTTCAGCTACTGAGTGTTTGCGCCGGATTTATTTCTGACTCGCGGCCGGTCCGTAATAAAGGGAATTAAAAAACAGCATAAAGGTTCCGTGCGGCTGGGCCCGGTTTTGCGGCCTGAATCCGAACATGATGATCTTGCCTTTCCCATAGCCGGCTTCAACCAGCACTGGCTTATTGTGCAGGATATGGTCCCCAATCAAGCGGCCGCTCATAAAGGGATTGCTGTTGGGGTAACGGGCCACGACATCTAAAGATGCCGGCGCGGTTTCACCGGATTCGATGAATTCAAAGACGGGGCTTCCGTAAATCAGCAAATTCGCTGTTTCATCCATGCCGTAGGCGATGGGATGAGTGGTATCCACCTCGGCTTTAAGGATCGCACTGGGGCAGAAAAACTCGGTGGAAGGGTAGTTGCGGGACACATCCTTTAAAGGAATGTTAAAGTGATCCAGGGCCAATTGGCAAGACGCGTTCAGGGTGATCAAGGTTCCACCGTCCAGGACAAAATCCTGCAGTGCGGATAATCCGTGCTGTCCGATGCCGCCGGCATACCGGGGCGGTACCGTTCCTTCTTCGTGTCCGTTTATAATGCTTTGAGCTGATATATTCGTCAATACAATCACGTCGTATTTTTGTTTGAGCCGGCCGTTCCGGATTTCGGTATTGTGAACCGTGGTATAGGGAAATTCCCATTGATCGAAGATCCAGCGTGTCCACCCCTCGTCCATATTGGCTGTCCAGGGCTGGTAAAGCCCTAACCGCAGGGGCTTAATCTTTAATTGTTCCGGAGAAGCGGCGGTTTTTTCTATCTGCAGATGGAATTCGTCAGCCAAGGATTGAAGCTTTCCGTCTATGCCGCTGCCTGTAACAATGACCGCCCCGGCGGGGTACGTCTTCCCATTCGCTGTAAATGCTTTTTCAGCCCAGCCGACTTGAGCTCCGCCGCGCAGCAAGCGGTTTACGGCCCTGTAGCTGTCCAGAACATTGTTATCCAGGATATACGCATTGCCGCTGCCGGTGATTTTTCCTTCCGGGAATTCCGCTTCCCGGATCGGCTTCAGCTTTGCTTCAAAGGGAGCGTCGATTTTGACTGCGTCCACACCCATCTGATAGGGCAGGGTCCATCCGGTCAGGTCAAAGGTTCTTTCCGGCGGGCCTCCGGCATACAGCCTTCGGTCGGGATATATTTGTGGGCCCAGGATATCCATAATGTACGGGCGGTAAGCTTGGGACAGCAAAACCACATAGGTTCCGGCCGGGTATTCCTCGTTTTGGGCTGTAAATGATTCTGAGGCCTGATGGAACTCGATTCCGCCCTGCATAAGAATATCCACCATCTTGGCCGCCGTGTTGGGATCTTTTTGGTCTTGGGGAACGATATAAGCATAAGGGGCTTCGTTTTTTCCCTTTTCGATGGAATTGCGGGCCATCCGGTACATATTGAGGAGATATTTATTTTTGTGTTTAGCCCCGCCTTCTAAAAATCCGATGGCGGACCAGTAGGAATACTCAACAATATCCCTGAGCCGCCACCATCCCCCTGTCCAGGGATTGGGATAGTTGATGCTTTGTTCGTTACCCTGATATCCGAGCCCCCCGTATCTTCCTCCGCCCGACAGCTCGTCGGCTTCCTGAAAAATAGGCGTGGCCAGCGGAATACCGGCGGCTTCGAATAAAATGGTCGCGACGTTATGCCATAGGGCGCAGGTATGGATGGCTGACATTCGCCAGTGATTCCATTTGGCATAATGCATCACCCCGCTTTTATCCCGCTCTTCTAAAATGGTCCGCATATACGCTCCGGTCAATTCGATTTCCCGGGTGACCAGGGGATCTAATGAATGATGCCGCGGGTCATACAAAGGTGATAGAAAGAGCCGCGCATCGGAATTCCCCATGTGGTGCATGTCCATGAAGATCTGCGGAAACCATTCATGGTAAAGGATATCATTCACATACCGGGTTTCGATCTGGGTGAACATGAAAGCATCCCGGTTGTTGTCGTGCCCGACATAATGATGATAGAGCCAGGGCATGGGGGAGGTCTCATAGGGAGTTCCCACATTCTGCCGGTACCAGTCCGTAACCATGATATTGCCGTCAGGATTCCAGCTGGGGACAAGCAGAAAGATCACATTATCCAGAATCGATTTGACTTGGGACGAGTTATCGGTTGCCATGATATAGCCCAGTTCCGGTGACATCTGCGTGGGGCCGCATTCCGTGGCGTGCATGCTGCAGGTGATCAGGGCGATGACTTTGCCTTCATCGGCCAGTCGTTTTGCTTCTTCTTCGGGAATATTCCCTTGCGCCAGTTTTTTAGAAATGCTCCTGTATTTTTCCAGATTCGCCAAATTCTCTTGAGATGAGATGATGGCTAAAATAAATGGATGTCCGAGAGTGGTTTCTCCCAGCTCCTGCACGTCAATGCGGCCGGAATTTTCTCCCAGAAGCTTGAAGTATTCGACGATCTTTTCCCATCTGATCAGCTTGAAGTCAGCACCGGGCCTATGCCCGAAAAAAGATTCCGGATCGGGGATATCATCGGGATAAGCATAAACAAGCAAGCCGAGAATAAAAATTCCGCAAACAGCGAGAGTTTGCATGTGTTTGTATTTCATGGCGGCACTCCTTTTTCCTACCAATGATACAAATAAAGACCTGTTCCTATCAACACTATTCTTGATGTTGATCGTAGACCCGCCTTGCTATGGATTGAACATGTGCATTGCACCATCACTTCGTTCCGAAGTATTTTGTGTCAACTACAACTTTTAACGGAAATCCGGCTATTTTTCATCCTCAATCAATACGTCAATTTGACGTTGATTTTTTGAATAGCGCCCTAAGACCTTGGCGTCGTGAGTAATTTGCGCCCCAGGATACATCCGTGGAAAATAGGCATGTTCTTCCTTTTCGTAGTCTTTCTAATTCATGATTATCGCTCTTTATTTATCTGAGCATAACGGGGAGTTGAGCGCGCCGCACTTCACGCGGTCCGCTTGAACGATTGGTTATAAATTATTTTTTCATTCTCGATCTGCGATCTTTTTCTATTTGAATACAAAACTGCTCTAAAGGGAATATTTCATTAAAATCTTTATTAAATGTTTTTGTCATCCGATTAAGCAGACCGATTAATTTATGAGCATTTTTTTCAGTCTCTCTTATGATAATGCCTTCTTCAATATCTTGGTCTCCGCTTTCTCTGAGATAACGTTCGGTAGCGACACCACCATTGTGTTCATACACATGCCTGCGTAAAAACATTTTTTTCATGAAGTCTCTTTCTTGCTCCATACCCTGTAACAGGTTGATACCAAAAAAGGACTTAAGCATCTCGTCGAATTTTTCTAAATTATGAAATAGAAGTTGCTCTAAATTGTTCCGGCGAGATTCTTTCATTGGTACATTTCTAATTAGTTGTGCTACATAATCTCGTGATGAGGAATCGAATTCAGATACGGCTTTTTTGATAGCGTCTTCAGGCGATATTGACTTTTTAACAAGTTGATCTCTAACTTCTTCTAAAGCATTTTTTTGTGATTCAACATTATTTCTATTACCACAAGATGCGCAATAACCATATCTACCACGAATGTCATTATAGCTATTACATTCTGAACATCTGAATTCTGTTTGTTGAGCGGTTGAGGAATAATAGAAGTCAGGTCGAGGTTCATCTTTGATTTTGTCTGCAACTGAATTCATATCAATAATTATCTTAGCTTCAGACTTTGGTTGAATACTTTCACACCCTTCCATCAACAAGCCAATATAATGATTTATATATGTTTTTTGTGGAGGTGTGAGATAATGAAATGACTCTGCACGTAATCCACAATAAGGGCAAGTTAGTAAGAAAGCGGCAGGAATGTTGTCAGTTCTGAAGTGTTTATTACAGTCAGGGCATTCATGGCCAAATTTGCCGTGGCTATCAGAGGCCATTAGGACAGCTATGCAATTTGGAAAAGGTGGTGCATTCAAAGGTTGGCCAATTCCTCCCATCTTGATATTGCCACAAGCAAAACCGTCTGGATGAGCATAGACCCCAATTAGACTTGCAGGAGTAGGGGCTGAATGGGAGTAGCCGATTTGATATTGCACATGTCCATTTTCATCACACTTGACATTGAAGGTGACTTTACCCCCAGTATGGCCAATCTCACTAAAATCTTTACGTTTCATTATTTCTGTCAATCAAATACTTGTATTTGTTAACCGATTACCGTCATGGTTTAAATTTTATAACGCCCAGCATCAGCAGCGGCGCTTAGCGCCGTCCGCTGCATGCTGTTGTTGAGCCGATTATGATTGCGGCAATCCTCGTAATCATGGATAAGTTGCCTGGGGTTGTGTTCCCGAGGTCAACAATACCAACTAACTTCTCTCACCAATCTGCTTTTTAAAAAACAAAGTATAACTTCCTCTCGCATCCGATTCTGCATACTACCGCCGGCCTTTATGGATTCAGGGGGCGGCAAATAGCGTCGTTTTGTTTCAATTGGACGATTAGCACGCGAAACAAGCGTAAGCCCATATTGCTTTGCGAGAGAAGCCAAGGCTTCCGAGTTTTTTATAAAAACGCCGCGTATTGTTGAGTCACCAACGACAAAGATCGCTTTCCCATTCACCTTCAATACACGGGCACATTCTTTCATAACGTGTTTCATATCAAAAATATAACGACGTATCATGCCCAAGTGTCGTTCATTCATTTCGTCAAGGTTTGCCATGGAAGACATGGCTTTCTGAATTGCTAAATCTGTGGAATGTTCTATTGATACTTCCGCCCCAATGTTGCCTGATCTGATTGACCGGATTTCATGGATCTCGTGTCCCATCCAAACAAGCGACAGTTTGTGTCCGCGAAGATAGTCTATGGCGTTCAAATACGGCGGGGATGTAAGGATAATATCCATACTTGAGCCTTCAATAGGTAATGATCTTGCATCGCCATACTGGACATTTACAGAAGGAGCGACTTTGGCTTCTATTGTAAAGGGGCAGTTTTTCACCACTGTTGCCACGGCTTTCTGAAAAATGTTGAACGGCTTCACCGGCGCAACAGCATAGGCACGATGAGGCCTACTATGTGAGACATCCCTTGCAAGCGAAACCCCCGCAGTTTTCGTTATTATCATTCGCGAGAATGCGCACCACAAAAACATTTTTTCAAATTCAGACCGCACCCTTGAGATACAAGTCGATAAAGCGGTCAAATCACGGCGCGTTTCGGGATCAAACCAGAAATCTACGAACTTGCGGGTCTCGTCGTCAGCTCCTTTTGGATATGAGTTTTCAGGCCTCAAACATTCGGCAAGTGATGCTGCCCGCTCTAATACGATCTCGGCTCGCCGCATAACCTTTTCGGGATCGACATCTGCGCACCAAGCCCGCGCAATTAGCAATGCCAAAGGATCCGTATCACATCCGAATGCGCGATGCCCTCTCATCCTTGCACAGACAAGCGTTGTTCCCGATCCTGACATCGGGTCGAGAACTTTCAAGGAATCGTTTTGCAACGGCAGTGCATCCCACACAATCGAAGGCGCCATCCTCGCCGGGAACGGATGGACTGGCCGAATATGAGCCTTTTTCGTTGCTGAAATCATATGTGAATTGTTTTTCTTTCCGCTTCGGGATATTGGCCAACAGCCATCTGTATATCCTGTAAAATCAAATCGGGCCTGCGGTTTATTTCAACGGTGTTTTCACGAGCATACACAACTCCGCTTGCAAGCACCTGCATTGCTTTGCAGCACTCGATCAGTTCAGCCTTTAACATTCTTACCGGAGAGTCCCGATGCCGAAGCTCATTCACTACTGCGGCATATTCCACTGCTTCATTCGGAACTTCTTCTGCCAATTTCCAAATAGTATCAAGTATCTCTTTGTACGGCCTTCTTTCTGGTTCCTCTTCGGAGAGATCATCTACCCACTTCTGACTATCTTCAGGTGTAACACAGTATTTGAAAAGGCCTCGAAGACGGCCGAGTCCACCAATTCTCTTTGCCGATGCGATACGGATCAATCGCGCTAGGTCTTCGATGTGCATCAGCGTAATTGTCTTCCCAGTACTTGCCTTGTGATCGTTGATTTCACGAACCGTGGCTGAATTCTCCTCGTTGGAGGTAGCAAAGCCATTTCCAATCACCAAATGATGATCGCATTTGTAATCTATCATGTGCCTTGCAATTCCCGAGACATTCAGGCGGTGGGCAGAAACAGACTGGCCGCTTTTTGCCTCAAGGCCGACTTTATAACGTTGTATCGCACCGTCTTCCGTTGCAGCCAAATGGGCTTCGGCGGTTCCATCGGGTTTGCCGCTTCCTCCGATGCGAATAACGTTTGCAAAACCCATTGCCTCAAAGGCGGCACGCATCTCTTCTTCGAGTTGTTTTTCATCGTCGCGCGCATCTATAAGTGCAAGAGCAATCATTCCCGCGGTTCGACGAGCAGACGACTTCACAAATTGCCTTAGCAGTTCATCACGTCTTCCAATTGTATCGCGAATCGTGCCTTCTTCTAAGCCCATGTGGTACAAATGGGCCTCAATAAGGATTTCCGACATAGCGAACATCTCGAGAGGAAGACTTCTGTCAGGATCTGAAAAGAATTCTTGAAAGGCTGCGACAAATGGATGGGACGAATTGACCAAAAGTTTGCCTTCTCGCACATCAAAAACAGCTAGACCATCTTTCGAATCCAAGACGCTGATCTCTATTGAGCGAAGTAAGCCCTCCGCGCCTTCAACCTGTTCTTGCAGGGTCTCAAGGAAGGCTGTATTCTCCTCAGCGGACAATCCGGATGGAAAGCGAAGATAGAATGGTGTCGCCCGGTTTTCGGCAACCATCCGGGCCAGCGCCAACAGGGGCTTTCTTGTCAAACTGCCCGGTGCTGCAGAGATACTGGCAGAAATTCGGGATGATGGCGTTTGTGTGCGGTCATGATCTACGAGATTGTTGCGCGCCAGATTAAAGCCGGCGCGGAGAAAATTCTGAACGGCTTCATACAAATCACCTTGTTGAAACGATTCTCGTGAAGATCGAAGCGCATTATCTAAACTGTCGATATGAACGACCATCTTGAAACGAGAAAACGTGCCATGCCGTAAGAGATTCCGCTCAATGCCAAAACCGGGATCATCAACATTGACCCTTCGTGCCCTGACATAAACGAAGAATCCACTGCTTTGCTCGAACTTCTCCTTACCTCTATCGAGTTCATTTTCAAAAATCTCAATATACCCCGTAATCCTGCCTAGTAATTCCTCGTGATAAACTCCATGGCGGTGAATGGAATCTGTCGACTCGTTTGTGTCCTCCCGCGCAATCAATCCTGACGGGCATGGTGACGACATTTGAATGACATCTTTGCCAATCACAAGTTTCTTCAGAGGAGGATCCATTTCTGGTGGCGTTATTGGATCACCATCAAGAAAAAGTCGAAAATCGCTTTGCTGGGGCATGGCAGTTCTCA
>CAYRTV010000070.1:0-9812 GCA_964427225.1 uncultured Eubacteriales bacterium | reverse complement strand
GAAAAGAAATTCCTGGAGTACCGGATTCCAAAGGAGAAATCAAAACATGAGTAAACTCGAAGAACAATACCAAAAAGACAACATAACTTGGGACCAGTGCGCAGAGATCTATGAACGGCAGATTGTCGGAGGACATCCCGATATTGCTGCCTACGAAAACTTTGAAGAAGATTTCTTGGATAAAGTACTGCGTTTTCTGGGGAAAACACAAGACCGCCCCATCAAGCTGATGGATATCGGCTGCGGGTCCGGCCGGCTTCACCTCCGTTATGCCGCCAAAACCATTAAACCAGCCCGCTGTGAGAAAAATGAACCGTTAAAAAATTTTCTGCACAACCGGCCCGACTTAGCGTATGATGAAATTCTGGACCAGGCATTATCTGAGGTTTGGGGCATTGATTTTTCCGAGAAAATGATCGCCCTGGCCAGAAAAAAGATGAACACGGCCGGGCTGGACCGGGGACTGTCCATAAAGACCTTGTTTAAGCAGGGCTCCGCCTTCCAGTTGGAACCGCAGCCCAAAGAATTTCTGCCGGTCGCAGTATGTCTGGTGAATTCCATCAGTGTCATGCAGGGACCCAAGGGAGCTCAGGAATTATTCAAGGCCATGCGCAGAGCCGTAGAGGCCGCGGGAGGAATCGCCTTGATCTCCAATTACCAGAGTGAATATGTTGAATCTCATGCTCTCGGGCAATATGAATCGACAATGGATGTCTCAGGTCAGCCCTGGTGGATGGTTCCCGACACATACAAGTCCGGATATAAGCTGTTCCCTAAAAAGTACAAACGATCTTACTGCCGTAATCCCAAACTGGCCGTGGACGTCTTTAATGCAAAAGGAGAGAGGGTGGAAAAGGACTTTATTCTGGAACGCGACCCGGAAAAAACACGGGAAACCATCCGGGCCGGACATATCCGCACCCATACCAATTATCAATCACATTGGTATAGTTTCGATCAAATGGATGAATGGGCCGGGACTCATTGGAACGGCAAAAATGCCTACCACTTCCCCACTTCCGCTTTGGATAAAATCCGGGCGGATGCCGCGCAATTCACTATTCTGGATTCCGGAGATTGGCTCAAAACGCTTTTTCAGCGCTGGAAATTGACTTGAGCAAATGCCCCACTCCTGGCTGCAATATGTAATCATCCTGGCCTATTTCATTTTCATCGTCACCAAAGGTCTGCGCCGGTCCCGTGAAATCAAAGATACGGATGATTTCCTGGTCGCCGGCCGCCGGACCGGATGGTTTGTTCTCATGTGCACGATGGGCGCCACTGTGCTGGGAGGCGGCGCCTCTATCGGGGCCATCGGCCGGACGTATGAGTGGGGCGTTCTTATGCTGCTTATCTCAACCGGATGGTACCTCCATTTCATTATTTCCGGCCTTTTTGTCGCGCCCTACTTCCGCAAGGCAAAATTATATACGGTCGCCGGTTATTTTGGCCACCGTTATGGGGAAAAAAGCCGCTTCCTGGCGTTCCTGCTCTCCCTCTTTTTTTCCATAGGCATTTTGGGCGCACAAATGGTTGCTTTTGGTAAAATCATAACCACCATGATTCCGGAATTCTCCTATTTGGCCGCTGTCATCATCGGAGGCGGAATCGTTATTCTTTACAGTACCGCGGGAGGCCTGCTGGCCGTCATTCATACGGATGTCTATCAGTTTGTCATTCTCATCGCGGGTTTTTTCATCACCGTGATTCTAATTGCTCCGGATATCATTCAATCCGGAGGGGCCGTATTCCAAAAGGTTCCGGCTTCTTTTTTTCAACTGGAAGGCGGAAAGGGCTGGCTTTTTTTAATCACAACCTTTCTGGCTTTTTTTCTAGGAGAGACCTTCGCCCCAGGATACGCGACCCGTTACTGTATCGGCAAAGATATCAAAGAAACCAAAAAAGGCATTGTCGGGTCCGGCGTTTTTTTGGCATTTACATTTCCGGCTATTCTCTTTTTTATCGCCCTTTATGCCCGGCTCCATTTCCCAAACATTGATCCGGAAATGGCCCTCCCCCGAACCATCCTTCAACTGAACAATCCGGTCATCGGAGGAATCATCATCGCCGCATTAATGTGCGCCGTGATGTCTTCCGCAGATTCCATCCTCAATTCCGCGACCGCTATATTCGTCAAAGATCTTTACGAAAAATATCTTTCCAATTCCGAAGTCATCCGCAAGCGGGGTCTTATCATCGCCCGCTTCAGTTCTGTGGTGCTGGGTTTGTTGGGCATTGCCATGGCCATTGCCCTCCCTAACGTGATCGACTTACTGCTGCTGACCTATAATCTATGGGCACCCGGAATTATTCTTCCAGTTCTAGCCGGCGTGTTTTCCAAGCGGCGTTCCCGCCGGCACAACCTGCTTATCTTCATTACTATGCTGATCTCGACAGCCTCCACCATTCTTTATATGAACACGGTTTACACCGAAATTGCCCAGCCCAGTGTATTTGGTTTAGCCATATCCTGTATTGTATATTTCCCGGGACGGTTATTTATCAGGTATCATCCAAAAAATATATCCGGGGAGCATGAAAACTCTTGAATATCGCAAAAAAGATAACAATAATAGATAGACAGCCGTAATGAGACCGGAAAAATGCAGAGCTTTCAAGCGGATCTTTAGAGAATGATTCAGGCTGAAAAAATTACCCGTTTTTTGACCAGAATATCACCGGAATTATTGGAGGCCGCCCTCATATTCCTGGCCCGCAGCCCGGCATTTTACAGTTTCCTGGTTCGGATAGAGAAAAAACGGCTCGAAGGCAGCGGCCGTCCGGGAAAAATCCTGGTTATCCCGGATATCAATATCGGGGATGCCCTTATACTGCAAACCTTTATTCAAATAATTAAAGATTACTTTCCTCAGTCTCAAATACATTACATCTACCAGCGCAAAGCCTATCTTCTGATTAAGAATAACCCCCGTATTGATGTCCATTTCCCTTTATTCAGGGGAAAAGGCATTCCAACTCGGGGGGATATTGAAAATGTATCAAACATCCTTAAGCAAAACCGCTATGACCTCATTTTCAATATATGTCCGTACTTTTCGCCCCGCCTGTTTAAGCCGGCCAAGACCCGAGTCATTCACAATCTTCGCCTCATGGCTGATATCATCAAGAGTTATGCCGATCCGGATGAAAAAGCACATCTGGCCTATCGCGCCGGGCAGCACGCGGCAGATATGGCGAAAAGGATGAAAGGAAAGAATCGTTTTCAAGATGTCTCCTCCCGTTACCATACATTTTTCTTTGCCGACCATGAAGTTATTCAAAAGAAAGAAGCGGTCGTTCGATCTTTACACATAGATACCCAAAAAACAATCATTCTGTTCAATCCCGATTCTGCGTCCCTTTATACTTTCATTCCGTTTGCCTTGCAATTGGACCTCCTGGAAGGGATTCTTTCTCTGGAATCCGTAGAGCAGCTGATGATGAATTGCGGCCGGACGTTCAAGAACATTGAAAAATCGATTTTGAATTCGCTTCCGGAGGATCTTAAAAGAAAAATCATCATCATACCCGAAGATATTCCGATTGATGTTTATGCGGCCCTATCCGATCATGCTGAAATCTTCATATCCGGGGACACCGGGCCCATGCATATCGCCGCCGCCCGTAAAATTTTAGTCGGCTCGCCCGGTTATTTTAACAACACAACCGCACTAATAGGCATATTCGGCGGCACCAGCTCCAAAATTTACGGATATGATTCTTATTCAAAGGAGCATCTGTCCTCTTCCCAAGATGCGCCGGCCAAAGTATTTGAAGGAACGCCGGACTGTAAAAATCTTACTTGCATCGATAAAATTTATAAAAAATGCAAGGATATTCGCTGTTTTGAAGGATTGGATTGCTGTGAAATTCTCCGTTACATTGATTCTTATCTCCAATTCAGGAAAAAAAAATCAGCCCCGGCTGCGGCTGGATCGTTTGATCCATTCGATGATGTAAAAAACCACCGGAATGCCCAGGAGAAATAAAGTCAGAAAAACGGTTTTCCCCTTGCCGAATTTTTCCACAAATGTGTAAAGCCGATCAAACCAAAGGGTCCAGGTCACAATCCCAATCCACATTGCAGGCGCTGTAATGGCCAATGTTTCCCGTGAGGTATAACCTTCCAAATGAGCAATATATGACCCAATAACAGCGCCTGTCCAGGGGAGCGGTATCCAGACAAAAAACGAAATACCGATCCAGTTCCATTTTTTCAGCATCTTGCGCCGCCGGGCCGCGTTTTCCTGCAGGGAATGGATATAATTCCGGATAAGGCGAAGCCGGTTGATTCTTTCAAAGGCATATACAAAAGCGGAATACGCCAGCAATAAGTACATGGTGTTATGAAGGCAGATAAAAGCGATAATAAAATCAATAGACAACCCCATTTCCAGCCCCACCGCGATAAAGGCCAGCCGGCCGCCGGCATGATTGGCCGCCAGGGTTGTCAGGAGCTGCCCGAACAATTCCTTGTCAATCAATCCAAAAAAAATGAGAAATACGATTTCCAAACCCAAAAGGAGAAATCCAAAAAAAACAAGGGGTTTGGTTTTCATGTTATGGGATTTCTTTTTGCTTTCCCGTTTAGTCCATATAACCCAGTCCACGGAGCTTTCGCTTTATCTTTTTATCTTCTTCTGCAGATTCCGGAACCGGCTGGGCGCGGAATACCTCTTCCACCAAAAAAGCTGCTAATTCTTCTTTTCCGGCAAATTCAGACTCTTCGGCCATCTTGTCAAGCGTCTTGATAATGGCTTCCGGCAATTTTATCTGCAAGCTTTGAAGTTTCGTTTCAGGACTGTCTTTTTCGCTCATTGTTTTCACTTCCCCTTGAGGTAATATAACCTGCGGCTGGTCATTTTTCAAGCGGCCGATTTTACCCAGAATGAATTCTTTATCCCTTTTTCCGTTCAGACTGCGAATCGTATTATTCAGCTCTCCCCGCATGCGCCGGGCTGTCTCAGGATGTTTGGCTAAAAGATTGATTGTTTCTCCGGGATCCGCTTTGAGGTCATATAATTCTTCCACGCCTTTATGGACTTTTTCACAATAGGAACACCAGCCTTTTCCGTCCGGGGCAAATATATATTTATATTGCTGTTCGCGCCTTCCGATTTTCCTCTGTACATATGATTCTTCTATGAAAGCCGCATCCCTGATCTTGGCGTGTTCATCCCGAATAGCCGGCATTAAACTGGCCCCATCAAACCCATAATCCTCAGCAGAAATGTCCATCCATTCGCAGATCGTAGGGACTAAATCAACATGCTGCACAAATCCCTTAATCCGTTTCCCGGATGGGAATCCATCCGGGAAGTGAAAAATCAATGGGCAATGCGTCGTGACATCATACAGGCCGTGATGGTCAAAATAGATGTCATGCTCCGTCAGACTTTCCCCATGATCCGATGTTATGATTATCCAGGTATTATCCAGCCGACCTTCCCGGTCGAGATAAGACATCAGCCGGCCGATATGATGGTCGGCATACGCTACAGCCCCCTCATAAATCTCTGTCAAATGGGTTTTTAAGTCGGAAGATTTTTGTTTACAGGAAGGCCGAAACCCGCGGGGGGCATTGTATGGCGTATGCGTATCCCAGTAATGCAGAAAAAGAAAGAATGGATTGCCTCGGCTTTTCCGAATCAAATCCATCCCGAGATCGGTCACAAAACCAGCATCCTGAATACGGGCCAGCTCAAAAGTAAAACGAAACGTTTTCAATACCCCGGAAAGGCCCTCCAAGGCCGACTTCAGGGAGAATTTTCTTTTCTTGGAATAGAGCCGCAGCAGGCTGATATTGGAAAGCATATATTTGATATGGATATAGGGGAGTTTAAACAAATTATAGACTACTTTTGCCGGAAGAGATCTCTCTTTTTCATATCCATAATAATCGAACCCCCGGGTGAACCAGCGGGCCATCCAATCTACGGCCATGGTTTGGTAATCATTCTGTTTTAGGATTTCAGTCAGGGTTTTTACACCAATTCCGTCGAAAACGTCCCGGTCACGGGCTTCGACCTTGTCCCCATGGTGGATGATTCCATGGGTACGCGGATATCTTCCTGTAAGAATGGAGGTTAAACTTTGATCGGTCGTGTTCCAGGCGGAATAGACGTCCTCAAATAAAACTCCTTCACGGGCGGCTTTATCAATATTGGGACTGGAGTTTTTTTCCTTGCCGTAGCAACCCAGATTGCGGGCCCGCAGGGCATCAATTACGATCAAAATAATATTGGGGTTTTGGGATGGATTAGAAGTCATCAATGAAAGACCTTAAAATCCGTCCGCGGCTGGGGCCTCTCAATTTCCTCAGGGCCTTGGCTTCAATCTGGCGAATCCGTTCCCGCGTAACCTTAAATTGCTGTCCGACTTCTTCCAGGGTATGTTCATTGCCGTCACCAAGTCCGAAACGCATTCTCAAAACTTTTGCTTCTCTTTCGGTTACGGATTTGAGGGCTTCGTCGATTTTTTCCCGCAAAGTCACATTAACGACTGTATCGGGGGGAGATGGCAGAAATTTATCTTCAATAAAGTCCCCTAACTGACTGTCTTCATCCTCGCCGATGGGGGTTTCCAAGGAGATCGGAGCTTGAGAGAGTTTTAATATTTTCCGAACTTTCCCGACCGACAAATTCATTCGGCCGGCCAATTCCTCACTGTTGGGCTCTCTCCCGAACTCCTGCACAAATTTTTGGGACTGCTTGGTCAATTTATTGATGGTCTCAATCATATGGACCGGAATCCGAATGGTCCGCGCCTGATCACAGACAGCACGGGTTATAGCCTGTCTTATCCACCAGGTCGCATACGTCGAAAACTTATATCCCCGCTGATATTCGAATTTATTCACTGCTTTTATTAAACCCGTATTCCCTTCCTGGATTAAATCCAGAAAATGCAATCCCCGGTTCACATATTTTTTTGCAATCGAAACCACCAGCCGGAGATTGGCGGCCACCAGCTCATCTCTCGCCTGGTCGCCGATGATTTTTTCCAGCTTAATGCGGCGAAGAATGCGACGCAGCCGTTTCGGTGACAACCCGGTTTCTTTTTTCATTTCTTTGAGGTTAAGGTCAATCTCCGAAATCATATCCTTAATTACAGAACGCGATCGTTTCCTTACCGTTTTGGCCACACGCTTCTTTAACTTGAGGCGTTCATTTTCCAACAGGTCAACCTCTTTACCCCGCTGATGAAACGTCTCCAATACAAGGCTGATATAATCCTGTTTGGGCTGGAGCCTCCGCAGCCTTTGATTCATCTCCACAACCGGCCGCCAAACATACCCGATCGGTTTTTTCATTTTACGGCGCTGCTTCAGCCGATCCTCATAGGTTTGAAACAATTCCCGAACCTTTACAATTTCATCCCTTATTGCGGAACACTTTTCCCGGAAATCCGCATCTAAATTGCCGTTATCATAATCAAAGATGCGCACCATGACCCGGGGATCAATCCGGCTTTTTTCGATAAGAGTATCCAATTCCCGCATGAAAAAATGAGTCAGAGAAAGCAATTTAAGAATGTTGGTCTCGCTTCGCTCGATTTGGCGGGCCAGCGCGATTTCTCCCTTTCGGGTCAAAAGAGAGATGCTTCCCATCTCTTTTAGATAAAGCTTTACGGGATCAGTCGTCCGGCCAATATTTTCAAGAGAAGGTTTTTTCAGCCGGTTGGGTTTACGCGGAATTTCCCGCAGATGGTCGATGATGCGGATATTATTGCAGCTTAGAATTTGCATAAAATGATTGAATTTTTGAGCTGAATCCGGATCGTCCCCGAACAAATCAAAGATATCATCTCCGATGATATATCCATTCACCAAACCCTGAGAAATGATATCTTCCCTTTTTTTTTCTTTCTGGATTTTCTCGGCCATTTTCTCCTGTTAAATGCAAATTTTACCAGGCAGAAGCAAACGACTGCCTGTCATCCCTCAACTCGTCTTAAAGGCTAAAACCCTTTTCCGGACTACTAAATGTACCATTCATCCGGCAGATTGAAATATTCTTTACCCGTAATCAATGGCATTGCAATATTAACCGAAACCACTGTAAATCTTTAAGATACATTATTGCATATTGGAGGAGTTTTCGCAAATCAGCGCAGCATGGTCACATCTTTATTTTTTGCCGGTGCCCATTGCTGCGCCGATTTAAAGTCCTTTAAATTTCTTTACAGACATAGGTGAGTCAAGGTAAACTAAAATTAAGGTGACTAAAAAAAACAAAAAACCAGGCAGAATCGTTGTAGTTTCCAACCGGCTTCCGGTAACGGTATCGAAAAAAGGAAACCGGCTTTCGTTTCAGCAAAGCCAGGGCGGCTTGGCCACCGGGCTTCGTTCTCTCCAGACCGAGAAAAAAGCTTTTTTCATCGGCTGGCCGGGTTATAATCCGGTGAACAAGGAGGAACGCGATCAAATAAACCGCCGCCTGCGGGATGAGTACAATTGTCACCCGGTCTATTTAACACAGCATGAAATCAACAAATACTATTACGGATTCTCCAACCGGACCTTATGGCCCCTCTTTCATTACTTTTCCTCTTACAGCACATTTGATGAACCGGAATGGAAAGTTTATAAAAAAGTCAATCAGAAATTTTCTCAAGAAGTTTTAAATGTCACCGATGAAAACGACACTTTCTGGGTTCATGATTATCATTTAATGCTGCTTCCCCAATTGATCCGGATTATGCTTCCTGAATCCGCGATTGGTTTTTTTCTCCATATTCCTTTCCCATCTTCGGAAATATTTCGTATTCTCCCTTGGCGGACGGATATCCTGGAAGGATTGATGGGTGCCGATTTGCTGGGTTTTCATACCTACGAATATGCCCGCCACTTTTTAAGCAGTGTTTTACGCCTGCTGGGTTACGAACATGAGTTCGGGTCCATCTCCGTAGATGGACGGGTTGTACGGGTAGATAATTTTCCTATGGGCATAGACGTCAAGCATAATACACAATTGCTTTCGGAACCGGAAGTCAAAAAAGACATTTCCCAATGCCGTCACCGCATCGGAGCAAAAAACAAAAAAGTCATCCTGTCCGTAGACCGCCTCGACTATACCAAGGGTATTCCGCAGCGTTTGGCCGGCTTTGAGGCGTTTCTGTCTAAAAATAGGTCATGGCACAATAAAATCACTTACCTCATGCTTTGCGTACCCTCCCGTACCAAAGTTGAGCAGTATGCCCTTCTCAAAGAAGAAGTCGATCGTTCGGTGGGACGTATCAACGGCCGTTTCGGCAGTGCGAGCTGGCAGCCTGTTCATTATATGTACCGTTCGTTGCCGTTTAAAAAACTGCTTCCGCTTTACGCGATTGCCGATATTGCCCTGGTCACGCCGGTCCGGGACGGAATGAATCTGGTGGCCAAAGAATATGTGGCGGCCAAAACGGATAATAAAGGCGTCTTGATTCTAAGCGGAACCGCCGGAGCTTCCGACGAACTGGGAGAAGCGCTGACTGTGAATGTCCATAGTGAGAATGAAATCGCTAATGCAATTGCGCAAGCCCTGAAGATGCCGGAAAACGAACGGGCGCAGCGGATTAAAAATATGCGCAAACGGATTGGGGAATATGACATTCACCGCTGGACGGAATCTTTTGTTGCCAGCATTGAGGAAAGCCGCGAAATCAGAGAGCAGCGGGAATTCCGGAAGCTGACCCGGAAATGGCGGGAAAAACTGCTGGGCAGTTATAAAAAATCGCAGCAGCGGCTGCTGCTGCTTGATTACGACGGCACCCTGATTTCTTTTGCCAAACGTCCGGAAGACGCTAAGCCGGATACGGAATTGAAACGCCTG
>CAYRTV010000069.1:0-9851 GCA_964427225.1 uncultured Eubacteriales bacterium | reverse complement strand
GGCGGAATCCATTGACCGGACCAAAAAAATACTGGCCCTGCCCGATGATTATCTGGTCGGCATTGTTCCCGCTTCCGACACCGGGGCCTTTGAAATGGCGATGTGGTCGCTGCTCGGTCCCCAGGGTGTTGATGTTTTTGTTTGGGAATCTTTTTCCAAGGGCTGGGCCACGGATATTCAAAGCCAGCTCAAACTGGACAATGTGAGCGTTTTCGATGCCGATTACGGAAAACTGCCCGATCTGTTTCAGGCCGACTTTAATAATGATGTGGTTTTTGTCTGGAACGGAACCACATCCGGAGTTAAAGTTCCCAATGGGGACTGGATTCCGGACGACCGGAATGGATTGACCTTATGCGATGCCACTTCGGCAATTTTCGCCATGGACCTTCCATACCATAAGCTGGATGTCATCACCTATTCCTGGCAAAAAGTCTTAGGCGGCGAAGCAGCACACGGCATGCTTATCCTGTCTCCCCGGGCTGTAGAGCGCATCAAAGCTTATGACCCGCCCTGGCCGATGCCGAAAATATTCCGCATGAAGAAAAAAGGAAAATTGAATGAGGGTATTTTCACAGGATCTACCATCAATACCCCTTCCATGCTGGCCAATGAGGATTATCTAGCCGCCTTGCGATGGACGGAGTCCATCGGCGGACTTCCTGAATTGCTGCGGCGCAGTGCGGAGAACCTGATAGTTTGGGAAGATTTCGTTGCCAAACACGATTGGATCGACTTCCTCGCGGAAAAACCGGAGACCCGGTCCAATACCAGCGTATGTTTCAGGGTTGATCTCCCCGAAGACAAGATAAAAGAAATGATTAAGCTTCTCGCAGAAGAAGAAGTGGCTTACGACTGCGGTTCTTACCGGGATGCGCCTCCCGGTCTGCGCTTCTGGAGCGGAGCCACCGTGGATACATCCGATCTGAGAATCATCACCCAATGGCTGGAGTGGGCGTATAACGAAGTTAAGTGACAGCGAAGCTGTCATCCTGAGGCCTGCGGCAGCGGGCCGTAAGGATTTTATGCTGCCTCGCGAAGAAAGGCTTACTTTCTTTTGGTCCCTCTAAGTCTATCTAGGTCCGTCTAAGTCTGTCTAAGTTGTTCCCGTCTATTCGTTGCTCCGTGCGTGTTCCTAGGGTTACTTGGGTTACTAGATTTACTTGGGTTCAATCAGCCGTGTCATTCCCGGATTAAAGGGACGGAAATCTTGGACGGTCTTTACATTAAGGCGTGAGTCTTTTTATGCTCTCTGCTAGGATGTTTACTGCAATCTGCTTCATTATGGTTTTGAGAATTGAGATTTAAGATAAAATTTAACATTTCACTTTTTACTTTTGACTTTTCTCTAAATTCCTCTTTACTCTTAACTCTTTGCTATACGAAGCAGCTTGGGATCCTTCGCTTCGCTCAGGATGACACAAGGTCCAGAACGTTCCGAGAACCTATAGTTTTAATGACAAACGAAAGCGGTAACCCAAGTCCTTTTTTTTAAATTTCAGGGAGCTGATCACTTTCAATTCGGGAAAGTTCCATTTAGCGATACACGCATAGACTTCTTTATGTCCCTGTTTGCGGGCATACTGAATAATTTTTTGATGGAGCTGTCTGGAAACCCCGCGCCGCCGGAAATCATGAGACACATACGTGATTTGCAGATAAAACTCCGGAGTTGTCCAATCATTTGAGACCGGCAGGATATCATACATGGTATCCACCTCCGGAGTTCCCAAAGAAGGATATCCCATCAGGAAACCGACAATAAGGTTGTCGATTTCCGCGACAAATGTTTTATATTTATTTCCCATCTTTAAATACCGGTTGCGATAATCCTCAATCCCGGACTTGATTTGCACCTTGGGAAATTTCTCAGCCAACTCCGTTTCCATCTCCCTGACCAGATTTAAAGCCTGTTCTAAATCACCGGGCTTATATTCCCGGACCACGATGGTTTCTTCGGGCTGCTTCAAAGCATCATTCCTTCCAATAATAGATTCAGATTATCATTATAGTTGAGAATTCCGGGTTATTAAAGCCAAAATCCATCATTCCGGACACTGCCAAACTCAACGGGACACAATCTAAGATCCAGACTTTAATAGGAAATACACCACAACTATCATTGCAGCGGATTGTCCCCGGAGAAAACCCTGAAAAATCTTTTTTTCATCCCAAGAAAAAAAGGCACAGATCATGTTGTTGATTTCATGCAAGTATATGCTGACAAGCTCCATCATGGAAAAGAAGAAGAATTTGAAATGAAATCAGGCTTATTTTAAAGCGGGGTCTCCCTCTTTGCAACCGAAAATTTTCGTGATAAATCAAAGTCATCACCTGAGAGCTTCAGCTCATACTCCCCCGGCTGAATAAAACGCAAATAATGAATAAAATACGGACGGGGGCTTTCCACTCTCTCTATCACCAGATCCCATCGGAACTGATTGAAACCGGCCTGTGCTTCTATATTTTCAGACCATACCGTCTTGTTTTCATCATCAACAATCCTCAAATTCACATCCTGCTTAGCTGTTAGATAAAATGTAAGCGGTGCTTTCTCCAGAGTACTTAACTTGGGGTCACCGTGGGTGTCCATAAACGTGGGCAGGCGAACCGGGGGCGGCTGGAATAACATATTCCCTGCCGGTCCCCCATCCCTGAAAGCTGCATGAAGGGGATGGATATTCATCTTATAAATACCCCGGCCATGGGTGCCGGCCACCAGGTCCATTTCCCGCTCCTGAATGACCAAGTCGGAAATAGCGGCCGTCGGCAGTTCCGGCCCCAGGAGAGACCAGGATTGCCCTCGGTCCGTTGAAATATAGACACCCCGGTATAAGCCGGCATAGAGAATATTTTCATTGACGGGATCTTCCAGGATAACATAAGCGGTTTCGTCCGGCAGGCCCGAAGAGATGGAACGCCAATTCTCACCAAAATCCTCTGAAACAAACAGATAATTTCCCAAATCATCATAATTGATGCCCGTGACGGCCGTATAAACCCGGGCCCGGCTGAACCGGCTGGGGCAGATGCTGCGGACATAATAATGAGGGAGTCCTTCGGAACACTCCTCCCAGTTGCCTCCATCATCCTTGGTCACCCAAAAAGCCCCCCGGTCTGTCCCGGCATAGATCAAACCGGCTTCCAGCTTGGACTCAGCCATTGCACTGACTGCAGTGGATGTTTTATCTTCATGGGATGATTGGGCCAAATCAGGGCTGATCAAGTCCCAAGTATCTCCCCGGTTTAGACTTTTAAAAATGAAATTGCCGGCATGATATAAAGTCAGGTGATTATGGGGTGAAATAAAATAGGGATTCACAAACACATACCGGAGTTCCCCGGGGTGGTCTTCGGGCAAACGGGGCCGAATCGACACGGATTTGTCCGCACGCATATCCTTGCGGCGGATCGCTCCATTCTGCATGGAAAAATAGACTGTATTTGGGTCTGCCGGATCAGGCATGGTGAAACATCCGTCACCCCCCGACCACGCGTCAATCCAAATATACTGCCATTGGTCAGGGTATTTAGGATTCCATTCCCGGGCCGGACCAAAAACGGAGGCATCATCCTGAGTTCCGCCGTAAACATAATAAGGGGCCTGATTGTCCACGGAAATATCATAAAACTCACCTGCAGGCATGTTGTTGTAATGCATCCAGGTTCCGCCCCGGTCATAACTGACATAAAAGCCGCCGTCATTGCCGAGAGCCAGGTGTCCGGGATTGTCCGGATTGATCCACATCTCGCAATGATCCAAATGAAGAGGATCGGCCGGGCTGGGAAAGAAATGAAAGACATCCCCTCCGACCAGTTCAAAAGTCCGGCCTCCGTTGCGGCTGTGGGCAATACGGACACCCAAAGCGTAGACCTCTTCATCATCCTGCGGATTGACATAACAATCAGTAAAATACCAGCCTATTCCCGGGAAAATATATAAATCATCTTCATGGGTCCGCTGCCAGGTCTGTCCCCCGTCTTCCGTTTTATACAACTCGGCCGCCACGTCCCGATTGCGGGCCAGGTTATCAATCAATGCATATGCCTTGTCCGGATTCGACCAGGAAACAGCCACTCCGATTCGTCCGGTTTGGGGCCCTTCCGGCAAGCCATCCCCCAGCCTTTGCCAGGTTCGCCCGCCGTCCTCGCTTTTATAAACCCCGCTGTTTTTTCCGCTGATGCCGGGATTATTCTCCCACATGGATGCATAGGCTATATCCGGATTGGACCGGGCGAAAACGACATCATTGGCTCCGGTTTTTTCATCAATATAGAGAACATGCTCCCAGGACCGGCCGCCGTCGTCAGTGCGGTAAATGCCCCGGTTCGGATTTGTGGACCAGAAATGGCCTTGGACCGCCGCCAAAATAATATCCGGATTTTTCGGATGGACTGCAATTTCACCAATGTGGTAAGAGTCAGTCAATCCGGTATGAGTCCAGGTCATTCCGCCGTCGTCAGAACGGAAAACACCAACACCCGGCATAGTGAAATTGCGGGCTTTTTTTAGGCTTTCCCCCGTCCCCAGCCAGATAACATCCGGATTGGAGGGAGCCAAGGCGATATCACCTATCCCCAAAGCGGGCTGGTTCTCAAAGATGGGCGTCCATGTCATACCATGATTGACGGTTTTCCAGAGATTTCCGGAACCAAAAGCGACATACATCGTTCCCGGACGGCGGGGGTCCAGTTGCACCGCTTCCACCCGGGCGGAATTCAGAACCGGTCCCAATGGAATCCATTCCAAATTGAAAGGAGACATATTCTTCTTCTGCAGGTATTGCTCCCACGACCGCAACAGCGGGCTTTCTTCATCCGCCGCCGCCGGCGGACATGCCATTAAGGCTATAAGCACAGCTATTGACATGACATGAATTCTCTTTTTCACTTGACACTCCTTTTGTTCATTGGAAGAGACGGTTCCAGCTCTTTTCTCCTTCCTCTTCACTTTTTACCCTACGAAGCAGCACAAGATCCTCACGCCGCTTCGCTCCTCAGAATGACAGCCTCACTGTCATTCCCGGACCGGAAGACCCTGGACATTCCATTATCATCATTCTGATCGATTCAACGAATATCCGGCACCACAATCCCTTCAAGCTGATTTTCTTCCAGCAATTTATTCAAATCCGGCAAATCCGTCCGCACCAATTCCTCATACCTGGCTTTATGTTTGATCAATCTTTCCTTGAGAACTTCATACACTTCTTTCTGCTGCTGATTAGGAGAAAAATCCACATTTTTGGCCAAATCTTCAGCCAAAACGGAAAATTTAAAATACAGCTTCTGAGGATAGCGGAATGACTTGGTGTCTCCTTCAGCAATAATAGACTGGAAAAAATCATCTTCAACGGCTTTAAGTTTATCATTGAAATGATTCAGGGCCTTCAATACGTCGGGGGGCCCTTGCCCGGCCTGCAGTACATCTTTAAGATCAAGGCATTGCCGGCGCATCCACTCAATCCGGCTGATCATATCCGAAACCGTATTCAAGTCATCCCGGACCTTCAACTGCATTGCTACCAGCTTTTCAATATCTGAAACAGCTCCTTCCGAATTGGGGTCTTTTCTGACTTCCAGCGTCCGGGTTAATTCCCGTCCGCCGGCTTGAAGCTTCACTGTATATTCTCCGGGCGCAACCATGAATCCGCGGAATCCGGTGAAGCCGCCCCAACTCAGCAAAGGATACCAGCCTTCCCGAATCCAGGTTTCATAAAACCTCTTTTCTTCCACTACATGCGGATTTCCTTCCGGCTTGGTACGCAGCTTGGTTTGTCGTGCGCCGGGGTAACGTAGATTCCATCGTGTCCGGTTGATGCCGGGCTTCCGGGTGCCTGTCATAGTATCAACAATGTCTCCCTGTTCATCCAGGATAGTAATGGTGACGGGACCGCTGGGAATATCCTTTAAATAGTAGTTAATGTACGCCTGCGGGGACAAGGACGGACCGCCCACAATATTATGCAGCCGGTATGCAAACCGGGGCTCAAACAGATGGACATCCGATTGAACGACATCCGGGTCAAGCTGCCGGAGCGGTGTGATGTCATCCATAATCCAGAAGCCGCGTCCATAGGTGGCAACGACCAAATCACTGAAATGCTCCTGCACCACCATATGATGCACAGGCGCATGGGGCAGGTTATTCTGCAGCGGCTGCCACTCCGCTCCATCATTGAAAGAAATATAAATGGCGTTTTCCGTGCCCAAATACAGCAGCCCGGGTTTCACCGGATCTTCATGAACCCAATGACAATAGCTGAACACATCAACAGGAATGCCGTCCACGATTTTAATCCAAGTCTGACCGAAATCGGTGGTTTTATAGACAAAGGGGTTCCGGTTGTTCATTTGATGAAAGTCGACCGTCACATACGTTTTACCGGCTTCATAGCGGGACGGTTCGACATTGGAGAAGGTGCCCCCCTCAGGTAAATCAGGAATATTCGAGGTAACATTCGTCCATTTTTTTCCTCCATCCCGGGTGACATGCAGCAATCCGTCATTGGTCCCGGCCCAAATGCAACCTTCTTCCACTGGAGATTCAGCAAGAGTGAAGACCACACAGCCGTATTCCACCGCTAAATTATCACGGGTCAATCCGCCGGAAGGACCCATTTTGCTCTCATCATTGGTGCTGAGGTCGGGACTGATAAGCTTCCAGGAACGGCCTCCGTCGGTGGTCTGATGCACATGCTGGCTGCCGGCGTAAACTTTGTTATGATCATGAGGAGATATGTGAATAGGGAACGTCCAATTAAAACGAAATTTGGCTTCCGCCGCGTGTGTTCCATAAATAGACTCCGGCCAGACATGCGCTGTCCTGACATGGCCGGTGCGGTAATTCGCCCGTTCCAGCATGGCGTTATAGTTGCCTCCCCAAACGATATCCGGATCGACCGGATCGGGGATGATAAAGCCGCACTCACCGCCGGCCGTGCTTTCCCAAAAGGCCCCGGTCTGATCCCAGCCTGAGAATTGAGAGCCGGTCATGGGCCCGCGGTATGCCGGGCCGTCCTGCCTGCCGCCGTAAACATAGTACGGAACCTGGTTGTCCACAGCCACATGGTACATTTGGGCTATAGGAAGGTTGACCCGCTGCCAAGATTTTCCGCGGTTGAGCGTGATGATAATCCCTCCGTCATCCGAGACCATCATCCGGTCGGGGTTTTCCGGATCAGCCCACATATCATGGCAATCCCCGCTCCATGGTACAACCTCAGCCGTTTCCCCTCCATCCAGGGTCCGGCTGATGCTGTTGGCCGCAAAATAGACTTCATTTTCATCCGCCGGATTGACCATAATGCGTGATGCATAATGTGGCCTTTCATTCAGCAAACGATTATAACTGACCAGCTGCCATTGGTCACCACCATCCTCAGACCGCCAAAGGACGCCGCGGTTTGGATGACCGGTCTCAATTAATGCGTACACGATGTCTGAATTGCTGGGAGCCACAGCCAGGCCCACTTTGCCGATAGGCGGCTCCGGAAGACCATTCCCGGTTAATCGATTCCAAGTGTCGCCGCCGTTGGTCGATTTCCAGATACCCCCGTTTGGGCCGCCGCTGAACCGGCCCCAGGTATGGATAACCAGGGGCCACATGCCGGCAAACAGAATTTGAGAGTTATTGGGATCCATTGCAATCTCAAAACAGCCGGTGTTTTCATCCACAAACAGTACTTGTTCCCAGGTTTCTCCACCGTCTTGGGTCCGGTAAACACCGCGCTCCTGCTGCGGTCCGTAACAATGCCCCAGGGCCGCGACAAAAACAATATCAGGATCACGAGCGTCAATGGCCACCCGTCCGATTCGGCCGGTTTTTTCCAGCCCCATATGCTGCCAGGTCTTGCCGGCATTGGTCGATTTATACACTCCGTTCCCGATGGATATATTGCTCCGGATAAAAGATTCCCCCGTACCCGCCCATACAATATTATGATTGGATGGCGCTATAGCCAGAGCGCCGATGGACTGGGCTTTCTGTTCATCAAAAACTGGAACCCACTGATTCCCCCCGTCTGTAGATTTCCATACTCCGCCGGAAGACGCGCCGACATAATAGACCAGGGGGTTTCCGGGTTCCCCGATAACGGCAGCTGTCCGGTTTCCGGGCGGGCCGATATGCCGGTATCGCAGCTCCTTATATATATCCGGATCGATTTCCTGAGATAAAAGGCAATCTGGACCGCCGAATACAAAAACGGTCATTCCCGCAAATGCAAGTATCAACAGCTTGATTCGCCACTCTTTCATCCATTGAAGCATACTATTCCTCCTATAATATTGAAACAATCATATATTTTAGATGCATAATAATTTGGTTTGAGCTGATAGCGACCGGCCTTCTGCCGGTAAAGCAGGTATTCGTTTTAGAAGATTTGAAAATTTGCAAAAAATAAAAAATTTCATATCGTGAAATTTTTATATCACAAGCAATGAAGAAAGGTCAAACTCAAAGGATCCAAATCTGCTTTATTCTCTAATTTTTTCCTTCGCTGGAGTGAAAAGTGACAGCGAAGCCGTCATCCTGAAGAGCGAAGCGACTTGAGGATCTTGTGCTGCTTCGTATTGAAAAGAGTGAAGAGAGATTTAGTGAAAAGTAAAAAGTTACAAGTTAATTACTATCTCAAATCTCAAATCTTAAAACCATAATGAAGCAGATTGCAGTGAAAATTCAGGCAGAGAGAATCACGAGACTCACACCTTAATGTGAAGACCGTCCAAGATTTCCGTTGCTTTAAATAGAGAATGGCATGGGTTATTGAACGCAAGTAACTCTAGCAACACAAGTAACCCGATCAACATGATTGAAGCAACGAATAGACAGGAGGGACTTAGAAAAACCTTGATGGACTTAAATAGACTTAAACAGACAAAAAAAAAGGGACTGAAAAATCAGTCCCTTTTGATTCATTTAGTTGGTTAATAAAGAAATGTACGGTTATTATCTGCGGCCGAATCCGCGTCCGCCGCCGCCACGGTCGTCCCTTTTAGGACGGGCTTCATTCACTTTGATAGCCCGGCCGTCAAGTTCTTTACCGTTCAGTTCGGCGATAGCAGTTTTGCCTTCGCTGTCATCCGGCATTTCCACAAATCCGAAACCTCGGGAACGGCCGGTCATTTTGTCTTGAATGATCTTGACTGAATCGACTTCCCCGTAACTCTCGAAAGCTCCCCGAAGGTCGTCTTCAGACAGACCCCAGGATAAATTGCCAACATAGATGTTCATACTAACTCCTTCCCAGAACTCACTAAAGGTCAGGAGTCTTAGCCAAAGCAGGCAATCTACCCGAAGCCTTTGTTCTGTCCCGGCGGGGGAAAATCCTCCCCCATCAAATCACTTTCCCTGATAAATCCCTTTTGGAATTTATCCCAAATTCCTTTTTACCAAAGGAATACAAATAAAAAAAACCCGGCAACGACCTACTCTCCCACTCCGTCCCCGGAGCAGTACCATCGGCACTGGAGAGCTTAACTTCCGTGTTCGGAATGGGAACGGGTGTGGCCTCTCCGTTATTGTTGCCGGGAATAATTGCTCTATTATTCTTAACAATCGATCGAGTCTTTTTTGCCCTTTAAGCCGATTTTTCGGCATGGGTAAACTTTATGGCCAAGCCTCACGGTCTATTAGTACTGGTTAGCTGAATCCGTTACCGGACTTACACATCCAGCCTATCAACCTCGTAGTCTTCGAGGTACCTTTAGCCCTTACGGGTGGGAGATCTAATCTTGGAGCGAGCTTCCCGCTTATATGCCTTCAGCGGTTATCTCTACCAAACATAGCTACCCAGCGATGCCCCTGACGGGACAACTGGCACACTAGAGGTTTGTCCACTCCGGTCCTT
>CAYRTV010000068.1:2463-9966 GCA_964427225.1 uncultured Eubacteriales bacterium | reverse complement strand
CCGGGAAGGCAGCCGCACCGTCGGCGCCGGAACTGTGACTGAAATCATCGAATAAAGGTTTAAACGAGTTCGAATACGAGGAAAGACGAGGAAAGATAATGGAGAAAATAAGAATCAGGCTCAAAGCGTTTGACAACCGACTGCTGGACCAGTCTGTAAAAGATATTGTGATCAAAGCCAGAAGAACCGGAGCCAGTATTTCCGGCCCCATCCCGCTTCCCACTCATGTCCACAAATTTTGCGTTCTTCGCTCTCCTCATGTGGATAAAAAATCACGGGAACATTTTGAGATGAGAGTCCATAAGAGAATGATCGACATCAGTGAATACAATAATGATACGATCGAAGAATTACAGAAACTGGACCTGCCTGCGGGTATTGACGTGGAGATTCAAGCCTTTAGCACCGGAGGAGAATAAGAATGGTAGAAGGAATTATTGGTAAAAAAATCGGCATGACCCAGATTTATGACGAGAATGGGAATGCTGTGCCGGTCACCGTTCTTCTTGCCGGTCCGTGCACGGTCATTCAGAAAAAAACCGTGGATAAAGACGGTTATTCCGCAGTCCAATTGAGCTTCTCCGAAGAAGAAAAATCTGGGAAAATGAATAAACCGGCTGCCGGACATTATAAAAAAGCCGGGATTCCCCCGGCCCAAATTTTACGTGAATTCCATTTCGATGAGTCAGCGAAAGTCAGCCCTGGGGACCAGCTGACCGTGGATATATTTGAAGTTGGTGATGAAATCAGTGTTTTGGCCAAAAGCAAAGGCAAAGGATTTGCCGGAGTCATAAAACGCTGGGGATTTCACGGCGGCAAAAAAACCCATGGTTCGATGTTCCACCGGAGGCCCGGTTCAATCGGGTGTTCGGCTGACCCTTCCCGGGTGATGAAAGGAAAAAAACTGCCGGGACAAATGGGAGACAAGCGCATCACCACGAAGAATTTGGTCATAGTGGATAAGGAAAAGGACAAAAATATCCTGGTGGTGAAAGGATCTGTCCCGGGAGCCAAAGGCGGATATGTCATGATACGGAAAACCGATTTCCGTAATCAAACCAGTGGAAAGAAGAGTAAAAAATGAACAAGGTACCGGTATTTGACAACAGCGGAAAAAAAGTAAAAGAAATAAGTGCGCCGGAAGACATTTTTTCATTTCCTCCTAAAGATCACCTGGTGTATGAAGCGGTAATCAATTATCGCGCCAACCAAAGGCGGGGAACCGCTTCCACAAAGATAAGAAAGGAAGTCAGGGGGGGAGGAAGAAAACCATGGCGTCAAAAGGGCACCGGCCGGGCCAGGGCGGGCAGCATTCGGTCTCCACTATGGCGTTCCGGAGGCGTTACGTTTGGTCCGCGTCCTAGAGACTATTCGTATAGAATTCCCAAAAAGGCCAAAATCAATGCCTTGAAATCAGTTTTAACCCAAAAACTGGAGGATAAAAAAATCCGGGTATTAGAAAAGATTGATATTCCGGAACCCAAGACCAGGGAAGCCGTTAAATTGCTGAAGCAACTGAATCTGGAAAATACTTTGTTTATTGATTCGGTGAAGAATACAAATTTGATGCTTTCCACTCGGAATATTCCCGGAGTTCAGGCTGTAGATTCCCGGTATGTAAATATATATGATGTTTTAAGTTATTCCGATTTGGTTTTCTCCCAGCAGGCATTTGAAGAATTAATGGAGAGGTTAAAGTGAGTATTAAGGATCCATATCAAATAATACAGAGGCCGGTTATCACGGAAAAAAGCACGATACTGAAGGACCGGAACCGGGAGATTTGTCTTGAAGTGGATATGCGGGCTAATAAGATTGAAATCAAGGAAGCTGCGGAAAAGCTCTTTAACGTGAAGATCGAGCGGGTCCGTATTGTGAAGAAGAAAGGGAAAGTCAAAAGAGTCGGCCGCAACGAAGGTCGGACCAAAGATTGGAAAAAAGCCTACTGTAAACTTAAAGAAGGCGAAAAGATGATTGAATATTTTGAGGCAGTATAAAATGGGAATGAAAACATACAGACCAACGACTTCAGGCCTACGCCACCGCGTCGGGCTGAATTATGAGGACTTAACGACCGATCGTCCGTATAAGCCTTTATTGGAGCCGCTCAAAAACAGCGGCGGCCGCAATTCGCGCGGCAGAATTTCGGTCCGTTTCCGCGGCGGAGGCAATAAAAGACAATATCGGGTCATTGACTTCAAACGGGACAAGCTGGATGTTCCCGGTAGAATTGACACAATTGAATATGATCCGAACCGGTCTGCTTTTATATCCCTGGTGACATACCGGGATGGAGAAAAAAGATATATTTTAACTCCACAGAAGATAGAGGTAGGACAAACTATTGTTTCATCTAACCAGCAGGTGGATATTTTGCCCGGCAATGCCATGCCCTTGAGATATATTCCCTTGGGAATGATAATTCACAATATTGAATTAAGAAACGGCAAGGGCGGACAGATTGCGAAATCAGCCGGTGCCAGGGCTCAATTGCTTGCCAAAGAAGGCGGGTATGCACAAATCCGGATGCCGTCCTCTGAAATACGCAGGATTCATCTGGCCTGCCGGGCGACCATTGGAGAAGTCAGTAACCCTGACCATCAAAATATCGCTTTGGGTAAAGCAGGCGTGAAAAGATGGAAAGGAAGGCGTCCGCATGTCAGGGGAACCGCCATGAATCCGATTGATCATCCCCACGGCGGAGGTGAAGGCCGTGCTAAAGGCGGACGTAATCCGGTTTCTCCCACCGGTAAGCCGACGAAGGGTTACCGGACCCGGCGGAATAAACGTACTAAAAAATTCATTGTTAGAAGAAGGAGTCGATAATTATGAGCAGATCTCTAAAAAAAGGGCCGTTTGTCGACGACAGCCTTTTAAAAAAAATAGATGAAGCCGGAGGGCCTAAAGGAAAGAAGCAGGTGGTCCGGACCTGGTCGCGGCGGTCCACCATCATTCCAGAAATGGTGGGGATGACCATCGGTGTCCATAACGGGAAAAAATTTATTCCTGTTTTTGTCACAGAAAATATGGTGGGACATAAGCTGGGAGAATTCGCTCCGACAAGAACTTTCAAAGGGCATACATCTAAAACCGCCAGAACCATCAGGATAAAGAAATAAAATGAAAGAAAAGAACTATATATCTCATGCTATTGCCCGGCACGTAAGGGTTTCACCCTACAAGTGCCGTTTGGTTGCCGATCTCATACGGGAGCGGTATGTGGGTGAGGCTTTGACGATTTTAGAATATTCCAAAAAAAGAAAAATCAGTGGAATTATTGAGAAAGCTTTACGTTCAGCTATCGCCAATGCCCAACAGAAAAGCCCGGAAGTCGATGTTGATGATCTTTATATTTCAACTATTTTTGTTAACCAAGGGCCGCAATGGAAAAGATTCCGGGCCGCTCCCATGGGGCGCGCTGCTCGGATTCTAAAGCCGACCAGCCATGTGCATATTTATTTAGAAGAAAGGAAGGGGAGTTAGCCGTGGGCCAGAAAACACATCCGTTTGGGTTTCGCTTGGGAGTAAATAAACAGTGGAGTTCCCGCTGGTATTCAGAAGGTGATGATTATATTCGTCTCATGCATGAGGATCTTGAGATAAAAAAAATTATACGTGAACGTTATAAGCACGCCGGCATATCAGAAGTGGACATTGAAAGAGTCGGTCCGAAAATCCGCATCATCATTTTCACGGCCAGGCCGGGAATTGTCATCGGCCGGGGCGGAAAAGAGATTGAAAGCCTGAAAAATTATCTGCAGACTAAAGTGGATAAGGATATTTATATTGATATAAGGGAAGTGGATAAACCGGAGTTAGACTCCCTTCTCGTAGGCCAAGGAATAGCGATTCAGCTGGAAAAACGGATTGCCTATCGCCGTGCCATGCGGCGGGCTGTGGAAATGGCCATGAAAATGGGTGCCAGAGGCATCAAGGTGATGTGTTCCGGCCGTTTGGGCGGAGTGGAAATCGCCCGCACCGAATGGTATCTGCGCGGTCAGCTTCCATTGCAGACACTCAGAGCGGATATTGACTACGGCTTTACCGAAGCGTTTACGAATTATGGACAAATCGGCATAAAAGTTTGGATATACACCGGTGATAAGGATAAAGAAAGAATGACATCCCAAGCCACTGAGGCAGCGGAGATAGAGGAGATTTAACCATGCTTATGCCAAAGAAGGTCAAGCACCGCAAGCAGCAGCGAGGCAGAATGAAAGGAATCGCCCGGCGGGGAGGCACGCTTAATTTCGGAGAATTCGGCCTTCAGGCTTTAGAACCTTGCTGGATGACCGCCCGTCAAATTGAAGCCGGCCGAATAGCGATTTCCCGGCATTTAAAACGAAAAGGAAAACTTTGGATTCGGGTTTTTCCCTGGAAACCTGTTACCAAAAAGCCAACCGAAGTGCGGATGGGAAAGGGAAAAGGAGATCCGGAATTCTGGGTAGAGGTTGTTAAGCCCGGACGGCTGATATATGAAGTGGAAGGTGTGCCGGAAGATCAGGCCAGAGAAGCCATGCGTCGGGCCGCCCATAAACTCCCCATAAGAACAAAATTTATTTCACGTGAAATTAAGGAATTACGATGAAAGCTCAAGAGATTAGAGATATGTCCCTGGATGAACTGGACAACAAGGAAGAAGAACTAAAAGACCAGCTTTTTAAGCTGACATTCCAGCAATCACTGGGTCAGCTGGAAAACAGCAGCCGGCTTAAGCTGGTCAAAAAAGACATTGCCAGAATCAAAACGATTCGTAATGAAGCAACCAAAGGTGCTGAAAATGAATGACAACCAAAAAATGAATAAGAACTTCAAGGTCGGTGTTGTGACCGGAAATAAAATGAAAAAGACGGTAACAGTCGAAGTAGAGCGGTTGGTAAGGCATCCTCTGTATAAAAAAACAATAAAGCGGAAGAAAAAGTATTTGGCCCATGATGAATATGAAAAATGTAAAATCGGAGATAAAGTCCGGCTGGTGCAAACCAGGCCATTAAGTAAAACCAAACGCTGGCGGATTCATGAAATTGTTGACTTGACCCCGGCTGATAAAGAAAGAACCATTGAGGAAAAGAAATGATTCGATCAGAGACAATGCTAAAGGTGGCTGACAATTCCGGTGCCCGCAGGATTCTTTGCATAACTCCCCTGGGAGGAGAAGTCGGAAATACGGCAACTATCGGAGAAATTGTTTCCGCGACAGTTAAAGAGGCCGAACCGGAAAGCAAGATCCCAAAGGGACAGGTTGTCAATGCTGTGATCGTCCGGGTTAATAAGGAAATCCGGCGGCGGGACGGATCTTATATTCGTTTTGACGATAATGCGGCTGTCATCATTGATAATCAAAGAGAGCCGGTGGGTACAAGGGTGTTCGGTCCGGTTGGAAGGGAGCTGCGCGAAAGGAAATTCATGAAAATTGTTTCCCTGGCTCCGGAGGTATTGTGAGGATAAAATGAATATTAAAAAAGGTGATACCGTTGTTGTTATCAGCGGAAAAGATAAAGGCAAGTCCGGTAAGGTGCTGAAGGTGCTGCCGGAAAAAAACAGCGTTATCGGCGAAAAATTAAATTTCACAAAAGAATTTATCCGGCGCGACCAGAGTAAAAATATTCAAGGCGGAATTATGGAAAAAGAAGCTCCCATTCATGTATCCAATGTGATGCTGTATTGTCCAGAATGCGGACAAGGGGTGCGGACTAAAACCGTGAAACTGGAAGACGGATCCCGGGTCCGGGTATGTTCAAAATGTGACATAACATTTGAAAAAGAATAATGAGGATAGAATGAGCCGACTGCGAGAAAAATTCAATAAGGAAATTCTGCCGGAGCTCCAGAAGGAGTTATCCATTGAAAACAAGCTGGGCGTTCCCAAGGTTGAAAAAGTGGTTGTCAACATGGGTGTGGGCGAAGCCCTGGAAAATATTAAATTTTTGGATGCCGCCCAGAAAGAATTAAGCTTAATCACAGGCCAGTGGCCGGCTATAGGCCGGGCCCGGAAATCCATCTCTACGTTTAAACTTAGAGAAGGAAATCCTGTGGGATGCTATGTGACATTGCGGGGAGAGCGAATGTATGAATTTTTAGACAGGCTGTTCAATGTCATTCTTCCCCGGGTCCGTGACTTTCGGGGTGTGTCTCCGCGTGCCTATGACGGCAGAGGAAACTTTACTCTGGGTATCAAGGACCAGTTAGTGTTTCCGGAGATTGATTACACCAAGGTGGAAAGAACGAGAGGCATGAATATAACCATAGTGACCTCGGCCGAAAAAAATCAAGAGGCGCATATTCTCTTGAAAAAAATGGGAATGCCTTTCGCTGAACCAGGAGGAGGTAGATAAAAAGTGGCCAAAAAATCATCAGTTGCTAAACATAGACGAGAACCAAAATTTTCTGTGCGTTACAATAACCGATGCCGGTTGTGCGGACGTTCCCGGGGTTATTACCGGAAGTTCGATTTGTGCCGGCTGTGTTTTCGGGAGCTGGCCTTGAAAGGCGAGATTCCGGGAGTTACGAAGTCCTCATGGTAATGCTAAAGCGAGGTTGAAATATGACTTATACAGATCCGATTGCCGATATGTTAACTCGAATCCGGAATGCAGGAATGGTACGGCAGCAGGAGACCAGTATTCCTTCTTCCCGGTTGAAAGTGGAAATCGCAAAAATTTTGAAAGAAGAAGGCTATATTCGCAATTTTAAGGTGGTGGACGACAACAAGCAAGGCATATTGAATGTTATGCTGAAATATACGGAGGATCACAAAAACACCATCAGCGGCTCACGCAGGGTCAGCCGGCCTGGTTGCCGCATCTATTGTGATAAAGACTCCATTCCCAAAGTGTTGGACGGTCTGGGTATTGTGATTATTTCCACATCACAGGGCCTGTTAACCGGAAAAAAATGTGATGAATTAGGAGTCGGAGGCGAAGTCCTTTGTGAGATCTGGTAACTCTGTCTAGAGAAAGAGAGGTAAGTTCAAATGTCAAGAATTGGAAAAAGACCTATCCCCGTTCCTGAGGGTGTGAAAGTGAATATTGAATCCGGGAAAATTCTTTATGAAGGACCGAAGGGAAAATTGGAATCTCCTTTGTTTGAAGGAATAGAAAGCAAACAGGAAGATAACATGCTGGTTTTTACCCGGGAGGATGATTCCGGACAGATCAGAGCTTTTCACGGCCTGGTTCGGGCGTTGGCAGCGAATGCGCTCACAGGTGTCAGTCAGGGATTTGAAAAAGAATTGGAGATTGTGGGTGTTGGTTATAGGGGCAAGATCAATAAAGGACAATTGGAACTGAATCTCGGTTATTCGAAACCGGTGCTCTACACTATTCCCGACGATATTGAGGTTCAAATGGAAAATCCCACCAGCATTAAAGTCATGGGTATCAGCAAACAGCGTGTCGGTCAGGAAGCCCAAAAGATACGCAGTTTTCGAACCCCGGATCCATATAAATTGAAGGGAATCCGGTATAAAGGTGAACGCCTGATTAAAAAAGAACGGAAAGCAGG
>CAYRTV010000068.1:0-2453 GCA_964427225.1 uncultured Eubacteriales bacterium | reverse complement strand
TGTATAAGAGAAAGACTGAATTTAAAAAAAGTCGCAAAAAACAGATTAGGAAGAGGATACGGAAAAAATTATCCGGAACTGAAGAGCGGCCGCGTGTCATTGTGTTCCGCAGTAACCGCTATGTTTATGTGCAGGCGGTGGATGACATCAACGGAGTGGTGCTGGCCTCCGCTTCTACCTTGGAAAAAGAGTTCCGGGAAAAGAATAAGAATTTAAAAAATATCGAGGCCTCAAAAATATTGGGAGAGATTGCAGCCGAAAGATTCAAAAAAATGAAAATCAAACATATCGTTTTTGACCGGGGAACATACCCCTATCATGGGCGGGTTAAAACTTTGGCTGAATCTATGCGGAAAGCAGGTCTTAATTTCTAAACGGGAGACCATAAGGAGGACATAGCGTGGCAAAAAAAAGAATAGATGAAGCTGTTGAAGAGCGAGGCATGGAATTAAAGGATCAGGTGATCTCCATCCGCCGGACAATGAAGGTCGTTAAGGGAGGAAAGAATCTTAGTTTTTCCGCCTTGGTCGCCGTTGGAAATGAAAACGGACTGATTGGAATCGGCCTGGGGAAAGCCCGGGAAGTTCCCCCGGCAATTCAAAAAGCAGTGCAGGATGCGAAAAAGAATCTCATGACCGTTCCATTGCACGGAACCACTATACCTCACTTTATAAAGGGACGCCATGGCGGTGGAGAAGTTGTTCTGCGCCCGGCTTCCCGGGGAACCGGTGTTATCGCTGGCGGTGCTGTCCGGATTATCATGGAGCTGGCGGGAGTCAAAGATATTCTCACGAAATCGATCGGCAGTAATAATCCATTAAGTGTAGCGCGGGCCACACTGAATGGGTTGACAACGATGAAAGATCCCAAACAAGTCTCAAGCATTAGAGATAAAGATGAGGAACAAATATGGCAGTGAAATCAAAAACTCAGTCAAAATCGAAACAGGACGATACTGCAAAACAATTACAGCAATTACAGATTGTATTGAAGCGGAGCCTTATCGGACATCCCCGGAAGCACCGGGAAATCGTCAAAGGATTGGGTCTGCGTAAAGTCAATTCCAAGGTTATCCGCAAAGATTGTCCTGAGATTCGCGGTATGATAAATAAAATTTCTTATCTTTTAGAAGTCAAGGAGTTGGAGACAAAATGAAATTGAGTGAATTACACCCAGCAGCTGGATCCAAAAAAAATAAACGCCGGGTGGGCCGGGGCCCAGGTTCCGGCCGAGGAAAAACATCCGGACGCGGTACTAAGGGGCAGAAGTCCATATCCGGGTACTCCCGTAAGCTCGGTTTTGAAGGCGGGCAGATGCCGCTTGTACGCCGGGTTCCGAAAAGGGGTTTTACCAATATATTTAAAAAAGAATACCGGGTATTGAACCTGGACCGCATTAACGGGATTGATAAGGATACAGTCAATCTTAAGGACTTGGTTGATGCCGGCTTAATAAAAAATGAGTCGGAAACCGTAAAAATTCTTGGCGACGGCGAAATCGATTCCGCCAAAACCATCCATGCTCATACATTTTCAGCATCCGCCCGGAAGAAAATTGAAGATGCGGGTGGGAAAGCCATTTTGATTGGAAGTTGATATGCTCGATAGTATAAGAAATATCTTCAGTATTCCGGATTTAAGGAAACGGGTGATTTTTACCCTGCTGCTGCTGGCGGT
Organism: uncultured Eubacteriales bacterium; assembly: GCA_964427225.1. GTDB lineage: Bacteria > Acidobacteriota > Aminicenantia > Aminicenantales > Aminicenantaceae > CAYRTV01. The sequence goes on along the minus strand of CAYRTV010000068.1, from coordinate 777 downwards.
TTACCGGATTGGAGCTCAAATCCCTAATCCCGGAATCAGCGGTCAGGCATTAGCTGAGTTTTGGCAGGCGCAAAAAGGCACTCTTTTCGGAATGGTTGACCTGTTCACCGGAAGAAACATGTCCCGCATGACGATCTTTGCCTTAGGAATTATGCCCTATATTAGTGCATCCATTATTCTGCAGCTTCTGCAGGTGGTATGGCCCTATTTGGAAAGATTGTCAAAGGAAGGCGAATTAGGCCGGAAAAAGATCACGCAATACACCCGTTACGGTACTCTGGGAATATGTCTTATTCAATCCTTTGGAATCAGTATTTTTCTTGAACAGATCACCACCCCCGGCGGAGCACCCATCGTTCCCAATCCGGGATTGGGCTTTAAGTTACTCACGGTGCTGACCTTAACCACGGGAACAGTCTTCATCATGTGGCTGGGAGAACAGATTTCCGAGCGGGGAATCGGCAATGGGATATCATTGATTATTTTTGCCGGAATTGTCGTGGATTTTCCCCGCGGCATGCAGAGCTTGATTGAGGGGCTGCGGACTGGAGACATGAGCGCTTTACGATTGATATTTCTGGTTGCACTCATGATTGCGGTGGTCGCGGTCATCGTTTTTGTAGAGAGAGGACAGCGGAGGCTGCCGGTTTCTTATGCCAAAAGGGTAGTAGGACGGAAGATATACGGCGGACAAAGCACCCACTTACCGCTTAGAGTGAATACCGGAGGAGTTATTCCCATTATTTTTGCAGCTTCGGTCATCACTATCCCTTCCAC
>CAYRTV010000067.1:7565-10182 GCA_964427225.1 uncultured Eubacteriales bacterium | reverse complement strand
CTTGGCGAGGAGAGAATTCCATCGCCGCTGGCAAACCCTGCTGTCAGACAATGACAGGGAATGGAAAGAGCAAAAAAAAAAAGCCCCGCGACAAGCATCACGGGGCTTTTGGGGTTTTCTTCTGCGGTTAAGAGATCAGTACATTCCTCCCATTCCTCCCATTCCTCCTCCTGGAGGCATCGGGGGGGCACCTTCGGATTTGTTTTCTTCAGGAATATCCGCGACCAATCCCTCCGTGGTCAACAACAGCCCGGCAATACTCGAAGCGTTCTGAATGGCAGTACGCACAACTTTAGTAGGATCAAGAACTCCGCTTTGCACCAGGTTTTCGTACTTTTCAGTGAGTGCATTGAATCCGAATTCCACTTCCTTATTCTCTTTGACCTTCTCCACCACAATGGAACCTTCAAAACCGGCGTTTTTTGCGATCTGGCGCACCGGTTCTTCGACTGCGCGGCGGATAATATCCGCTCCGATTTTCATATCACCTTTCAGATTGAGGGCATCCAAAGCTTTTTGGCTCCGCAAGAGAGCGACTCCGCCTCCGGGAACAATGCCTTCTTCAACCGCCGCTTTAGTGGCATGCATAGCATCTTCCACCCGGGCTTTTTTCTCTTTCAGCTCGCTTTCAGTAGCGGCTCCGACTTTAATCAAGGCCACTCCGCCGACCAGCTTGGCCAGACGTTCCTGAAGTTTTTCACGATCATAATCGGAACTGGTATCTTCGATCTGGGTCCGAATCTGTTTAATGCGTGCCTGAACATCTTCCGTGCTGCCCAATCCTTCGACAATCGTGGTGTTGTCTTTATCGATAACCACTTTTTTCGCTTCACCCATCCAGTCCATAGTCACATTTTCAAGTTTGACACCGATATCTTCAGTAATAACCTGGGCACCGGTTAAAACCGCAATATCTTCCAGCATGGCTTTCCTGCGGTCACCGAATCCGGGCGCCTTTACGGCCACACACTGGAACGTGCCCTTCAATTTATTGACAACAAGGGTAGCCAGCGCTTCGCCTTCGACATCTTCAGCCAGAATCAGCAGCGGCCGGTTCATTTTGGCGACATTTTCCAGCAGGGGCAGCATTTCTCTCAGGTTGCTGATTTTCTTCTCATGCAGCAGAATGACGGGATTTTCCAATACACATTCCATCCTGTCCGGGTCCGTAATGAAATAGGGAGAAAGATAACCGCGGTCAAACTGCATGCCTTCTACGACTTCCAGGTTGGTTTCCAATCCTTTGGCTTCCTCAACCGTGATGACCCCGTCTTTTCCGACTTTATCCATGGCTTCCGCGATTATTTTACCGATGGATTCATCATTATTGGCAGAAATGGAGCCGACCTGGGCGATCATATCTCCGCTGACATCGCGGCTTAAGCTCCTCATCTCATTAACAATCGACTTGACAGCTTCATCGAGGCCTTTTTTGATCAATGTCGGATTGGCTCCGGCGGTAACATACTTCAATCCTTCGCTGTAAATCATTTGAGCCAGAACGGTTGCCGTCGTGGTTCCGTCCCCCGCCACATCAGAGGTTTTGGAAGCAACTTCCTTAACCAGCTGAGCGCCCATATTTTCTAAAGGGTCTTCCAATTCGATCTCGTTGGCGACAGTCACTCCATCCTTAGTGCTGGTGGGCGACCCGAATTTTTTTTCAAGCACAATGTTTTTTCCCCTGGGACCCAGGGTTTCTTTAACAACATTGCTTAAGGCATTAACACCCCTTAAAAGGGACTGCCTTGCTTCTGCGCCTAGTGTAATTTGTTTTGCCATTTGATTCTCCTCCTTTTAACCTTATTAGGAAATTTTGGCTAGAATTTCATCTTCCCGGACTATCACATACTCTTCATCAGCAATAGCCACTTCGGTTCCACTGAACTTTCCGATCAGGACCCGGTCACCCTTCTTCACTTCCAGGGGGATGACTTTATCACCTTCAATCCGGCCTTTCCCGACTTCCACCACTTCGGCTTCCAACGGTTTTTCTTTGGCCGTATCCGGGATAATAATGCCTCCCTTTTTCGTTTCCTTCTCTTCAGTACGTTTTAAAAGAACTCTGTCATACAAAGGGATAATTTTCATTTATGCCTCCTCTCTTAAATTGAATTTAGCAGACAGACAATCTGAGTGCTAATATTAAGAAATTACGGCCCGGTTGTCAAGTAAAAATTAGCAATCTTTTCCTGAGAGTGCTAAAAATGGACTTTGTGTGTCATTCCCGGAGCGGAACGGCGGGAATCTCATGCGGCTTCACCGTTTATTTCAAATCTCAAATCTGAAAACCTCATGCAGACGGATGCACATATTCCCGTTCGCAAGCAGCCATTTTGTCATGAGTGCCTCAGGACGCTTAGAGGTCGAGCGATTTATAGAGATTATGCAGTGTGTTGCGGTGAATTCCCATGGCTTCCGCCATGCGGGTTTTATTCCCCTTGTATTTTTTTTCAGCAGAGACAATAAACCGCTTCTCAAATTCCTTTACGGATTCTTTCAACGGCAGGTCCTTTTCCACCAGTTCATGGGCAAGTATGGCCATTTTTTGATGCAAACTAAGAGATTTATAGTTTTCTGTCATGGTTTGTGCGTGAAATCCCGCGTCAAACAATGAGGT
>CAYRTV010000067.1:0-7555 GCA_964427225.1 uncultured Eubacteriales bacterium | reverse complement strand
CTTTTCTTTACAATGTCATCATAGGTCTTGTTGAATTGATCTTTCAATTCCTGGGGGATGAGATCTGCGGCATAACGCGTCATTTTCAGGCAGCAAGGGGCTAAAGACGAGTTTCTCAGCACCCCGCTCGTTACCGGAAAAACCAATAATGCAAAACATAGTATTCCGCATAATAAAACTCCTTTCAGAAGACCTATGCCTCCTCCCAGTATATGATCAAAAAACTTTACCGGGCCTTTTACAGCCCCTCCGAGTATCCTGGAAATCAGCCATCCTGTAAACAGAAATAACAAAAAAATAGCGGCGAAGGCAAGAAAATGAGAAAACACCTCGCGGGCTACAATAGGCTCAAACAGCAGTGCCGCGTGAGGATAATACAGCAGAGCCGCCACCAGGCCCGCGATAATCGCAGCCACGCCAATGAGCTGGCGGACAAATCCCTTCACCAACCCCAGAATAAAAAGCACTGCCAAAATCAGCAGAAGCAGCACATCCAGCCAGTTGGAGATCAAGCGGCCTTCCTCCTTTTTCTCAAAGCGGAGACCATAGCATAGCCGCCGTCTCTGATCAGTCCAAAGGGAATGTCAGGCTTTATGGAACCATGGAAATCCGATCCGGCCGTAGCCACTAAATCATAAAGGGCGGCCTGTTCTTTATAATAATTTGTTTTGCGGGTGTCATGATAGGATGTATATACTTCCAGTCCTTCCAGCCCCAAACCTCTCAATTCCCGCAATTCTGCCCCGGCAACATTCTGAAATGGCGCTCCGGGGTGGGCCAAAACCGGGATTCCCCCGGTTTCTTCAACTTGGGAAAGAACATCACCCAGCTGAATATTTCTGCGGGAAACATAAGCCGGCATGCCTTCAACGAAATAATCTCTATAAAACGCATAGGGAGCGGTTCTTTTATCTTTAAGCTGAGTGTATTTCCGGATTAAAGAAAACGGCTGCTGCTGAGACGTTGCCAATACCACCTGGGCGATGGTCACTCCCAGAGGCGGAAAAGGTGCAGCCGCATCCACAACCTCCTGCAGATGGACAGCAAAGCCGATGCTGCGCAGACGGTCTATCCTGGCCTCAGCTTCCTCTAAGCGTTTATTGCGCGCCGTCCGAAGTATTTTATGCAGCTTTTCAGATTTCCAATCAACAAAGGGAAGCAGTAAATGAAATTCGCGGCTCTTGTACATGGTGGTCAATTCGATTCCGGGAATAACTTCCACCCCATATTTCTTGCCTATCTCCAAAGCTTCGGGATAAGCCGCCACTGTATCGTGGTCCGCAATAGATACAGCCCGGAAATTCTTTTCCGAAGCCAGTTTTAATATTTGAGCCGGACTAAAATCACCATCACTGCTGTTACAGGAATGAATATGAAGATCGACAAGACCGTCCCGCATGGAAATTCAAAACTCTTCTTCCCCCGTTAATAACCGGTAAATCTCCAAATATCTTTCCGCGGTCTGCCGTATAATGGAAGCGGGCAGCTCTGGAGGAGGAGAATTCTTATCCCAATCGGTCTGTGTCAAATAATCACGGACAAATTGTTTATCCAGGCTGGGCTGTGAACCTCCCGGGGAATAACGGTCAACCGGCCAAAAACGGGATGAATCGGGGGTCAGCACTTCATCAATCAGGATCAATTCGTCATCCAGCATGCCGAATTCAAATTTAGTATCCGCGATAATAATTCCTTTGGAAAGGGCATGCAGAGAGGCCTTTTGATAAAGCTCGATGCTGACCTCTTTCATTTTTCCGGACAAATCTTCTCCCACAATTTTCTGCATTTCTTTAAAAGAAATGTTTTCGTCATGCAGACCTTCCTCGGCTTTGGTTGACGGGGTAAAGATCACATCATCCAGGCGGTCTCCCTGCTTTAATCCGGCCGGCAGCTTGATCCCGCAGACTTTTCCGGTTTTCTGGTATTCCTTCCAGCCCGAACCGGCCACGTAGCCGCGGACAATACATTCCACCGGAAGCACTTCGGTTTTCTTCACCAGCATAGAGCGCTTATCCAAAACCGTCCTGTACTTATGGAGAATGGGAGGATAATTATTGACGTCATCGGTTATGAAATGATTCGGACATACCAATGACGTATAATTAAACCAAAATTTGGACAGCTGGGTAAGTACTTTCCCCTTTTCCGGAATTAAAGAGGGAAGCACAAAATCAAAAGCGGAGATCCGGTCGGAAGCTACAAAAAGCAGTTTGTCTTCCAACTCATAAATATCCCTGACTTTCCCTCTTTTGAATTCACGTAGTTCTGGAATTTTGATTTCTGATTGTTCACTCATATTGACCTCAATCTCAAAAGCATAAATAATTTGGTCTTAAAAAGCAAGGTGATTTCAAATTTACTCCTCTGCCTTAAAACCGATATAACTCAGCATCCGTCCGGCGGAGACTCCATTTCTCCGGTATGAGTAATATTCGGATTCGGAAAAAGTGCAGTTGTTAAGAGAGTAAATTTTCCGCACGCCGGCATTCAGCAGCTGTTCCCGGTTGGCCTGCTTGAGATCCAGGAAAAGCCGGTTCTCTTTAAAAATGAACCCGGATTCCGATGCGTTTTTTTCCCGGAAAATTTTGCGGACATCATCACCGACCTGATACCGGGCCGGACCTATACAAGGGCCCAGAGCTGCAATGATATTTTTCCTGGTGCATCCGAATTCCTCCGCCATAACCGCGGCCATTTGAGCCGCCAGTCCCGCGGCTGTGCCCTTCCATCCGCAATGGCCGGCCGCAGCCACTTTTCTTTCGGGGTCGAATAGAAGCAAAGGGAGACAATCCGCCGTCTGGATGACCATCAGCAGACCCGGCTCTGCAGTCAGGCACGCATCTCCCCTGGGGGGCCGGGAGGGAACGCTGTTCAGCCGGATGATGATGTCCGAGTGAATTTGATTCAGAAAGACCGGTTGAAAATCCGGCATCAGTTCACGCAGACGCTGTTCATTGAAACACCGGGTACCGAAACCGTGAGAGATACATTCAAACCGGGATAATTCAGGAATATGAATAACCGGCCGTCTGGTGAATTTATTCATCCCCGGTTGCTTCCGCTGCAAAAATAAAATTACGATAATGATCAATCACATCCAGAATCAAAATTTCTTTATCCAATTTCATCACTTGTTTGGTAGCGAAGTCCGGAAGGAATTCTTCTCCCGATTCTTCCGGCACCGCCTGCCTGGTTTTGCGCCCTTTCAACCGAAGGCGCAGACGCATTTCAACAGCTTTTTTCGGCAATTCCACGGTATAGCGAAAACGGTCCAGCCGGGATTTTCCGAAAAAAATAATTAAAGATATCGATTTTCTCTTAACCCGGATTATTTTCGAACGCTCTCCGTACTCACGAAGTTCATCCTGCAGATTCTCAAAAGCCGGCTCGGCGATAAATTCACAGAATTGATCAAAGTCTTCCAGTGTGTCTTTTTGGCTGGAAAGGATTATCCGGTATTCGTCAAAAAATTCAGCCAGTACTTTTTTCCATTCGTTTTTCATCTCAACTCCCGATCATCCATACATCTTCCCCCGGAGCTTGTGTCGTCAATCAGGCCATGATTTTTTCTGCAAAACTCCGCCCGAATTGTTCCGCCCGCCGTAATTGATCCCGGTCGGGAATACCAACCCACTCTAAAGCATCTTCCAGGGACCAGCCCAAGGGCTCTGTGATTCCTTTGGTTTCTTTTAAAGCACCTCCGCTCCACCCGTGACTGCCGAAAAAAGCGGCGGTTTTATTCTTGATATGTTTTCTGGCCGCCATGTGCAGGACATCGGCAACCGGCGGAAAAAGCGAAACCTCGTAGGTCGGCGCTCCGATAACCACTCCCCGCTTGGTCCACAAAGACGGCAAAATAAAACTCACATGCTGGCGGGCGGCATCAAAAATATCCACCGGAACTCCAGCCGCAGAGATACCTTGCGCAACCGCGTTCATCATTCTTTCAGTATTTCCGTACATAGATCCATAAACAAGGGTCACTTCCGGTTCCGCCTCTTGTTTTGCATATTCCGCCCATTTTTTGTAAAGATTGATAATATGTCCCGGATTGCCTCTCCATATCAGTCCATGGCTGGGAGCGATCATATCAATGGCAACATCCTTAAGTTTAGAAATCGCAGCCAACACGCGGGGACTGAAATTAGCGACGATATTAACATAATATCTCAAGGCTTCCCTTTCATAAAAGGCCAAATCCCTGTATTCATCATCGAACAAGGCCCCCCGTACAGCACCGTATCCCCCGAATGCGTCACAGGGAAATAAAACCTTCCGGGTTACTTCATAGGTCACCATGGTTTCGGGCCAGTGTAAAAACGGGGCCGAAAAAAAGGCAAGGGTCATCTCCCCCAGGGAGAGTTCTTCCCCGTCTTCAACCGCCCGGACATTATCGGATATTCCGAAAAATTCCCGTAAAAGCTGCTTGGTTTTTTTGGATCCTATTATTTCCGCTTGGGGAGCCAGGCGCCTGATGGTATGGACCAATCCGGCATGATCAGGTTCCAGGTGATTCATAATAATATAATCAATTTCGGATATATCCATCACATCCTGAATCTGGGAAATAAAATGATCCGCTTTCGTATCCCTGGCCAAATCGATTAAGGCTTTCCGTTTGTCCTTGATTAAATATGAATTATAAGACACCCCGGCCTCTGTCATAGGCCACAGGCCTTCGAATAAATCGATAGTCCGGTCGTTAACTCCCACCCAAAATATATCCGGTTTGATTTCTATCGCCGGCATAAAGACCTCCTCTCTTTTTTGTCGTTATTTTCACATCGGGACTAAAAATGTATATCCCGGTCTATTCTAACCTGAACTATTCATAAAAAAAAATGCGCTGTTTTTGCCATTCCTTTTTTATTATATGCGAAAATCCCCCGGGCAATCCAGTCCGCCGGATTCGGGTGCGCATGTTCACCGCCGCCTCTTCATGTAAAGCTCGTGTCACCCGGAGAGAAACAAACGGATATCCATCACATTGGTATGGGTGGGCCCGGTCATGATCAAGCCTCCGGCCCGTTCAAAAAATGAATAAGAGTCGTTATTACCCAGATATTCCTTAAGCGGAATATTCCGCAGCCGGGCTTCGTCCAGCAAAGAAGGGCCGGCTTTGGCTCCGGCTGCATTGGTGGGGCCGTCGATGCCGTCGGTTCCCAGGCTGAATACGGCCCAGTTTTTGTCCCGAACCGGAGCTGGCTGCATTTTTCTCAAAAAGGCTAGCACAAATTCCTGATTGCGGCCTCCTTTTCCGCAGCCCCGGACGGTTACCGTCAGTTCTCCACCGGCAATAAGACAAAAAGGACTCTGTGATTTTTCTTTTTTCTCCTGAAATAGACGGCTGTATTTTTCAGCAGCTTTCCGGGCCTCTCCGTGATCTGCCGATGTCAATATTTCAGCCGCCAGTCCTTCTCTCTCCGCCGCATGCCGGGCAGCGGCAAGCGCGGTCCGGTTATCCCCGGCAATCACATATTCCGCCCTTGCTAATTCCGGACCACCCGGTTTGGGCGTCTCGGGGCGTTTTCCCAGTATACCCTGGCGAATGACTTTTCTGATCCCGGTGGGTATTTCATCCCAGAGTTTGAATTTCCGCAGGACATCGCCGGCATCCTTAAAAGTCGTGGTATCCCCCCAGCCCGGACCGGATGCTATCGTTTCCGGATCATTTCCGATCACATCGGATATCACCAAATTCACAACAGCGGCCGGATACGCTGTGCGCGCCAGCTGTCCGCCTTTGATCAGGGACAGATGTTTTCGCACGGTATTCAAGTCCCGAATATCCGCGCCGGCACGCTGCAGCAATTCTATCACTTTCCTTTTCTCCTCCATCCTTACTCCAGAAAAAGGAAGGCTCAATTGGGACGATCCTCCTCCCGAAATACACAGCAGCAGCAAGTCATCCGGTCCGGATTTTTTCGCCATATCAAGCACTGCCCGGGCTGCACCGCAACTGCGTTCATCCGGAAGAGGATGCGGGGCGGGAAAACCGGTGAATCTTTCGATATGATGCACGTCTTCCGGACGATACAGACAGATCCCCTCTTTCACTCTGTCCTGCAAAATATCCCCAACTGCCGCAGCCATATACGGTGCGGCTTTGCCGATGGCCGCCACCCGTATATCCCGGATTTGGTCCAAATGGAAAATCCGGTCGCCGGCTTTGAGTACAGATCCTTGTCTTGATAAGCTCCCACGCACCAGGGTCTCCGGGTTCACAGCAGCCAGCGCAGCAGAAATAACGGCATCCCCTTTATGCAGAAGTGCTTGTTCACTCAAAATTTCCCGTGTCATTTGCATCGTTCCGAGTGATATTATACCCATGTTTCATTCATAAAAAAATTGCGAAATTATACTAATTTCTTCAAACGGCTTTTCACCTGTCCGATTTTATGTTACAAAAAAGCCGATAAAACAAAGAGGAGAACAACATGGATATCCAGGATTTGAGTGAACGCGGAAGCTGGGGTTCTAAGATTGCCTTTATATTCGCCGCCTCCGGTTCAGCTATCGGTCTGGGAAGCATTTGGAGGTTTCCCCTTTATGTGGGCCTTAACGGCGGCGCTATGTTTGTCTTGATTTACATCCTGGCTGTGCTGTTCATCGGTTTCACCGTTATGCTCGCCGAGGTGACCATCGGCCGGCATACTCAAAAAAATCCCGTAGGGGCCTTTAAGCAGATCAAACCCGGTACGCCCTGGAAATATATCGGCTACCTGGGTGTCTTCACGGGAGTTTTTATCTTTTCCTATTATTCAGTGGTCGCGGGCTGGTCAGCCGGTTATTTTTACAAAACCATCACCGGCGCCTTCCGGGGGGAAGTCTCCTGGCAGGAATCCGATGCCGTTTTCACACAATTCGCCTCCAATCCCGCAGCTGTTATCCTATGCTTATTTATCATAATCACCGTCACTACTTTTGTCATATCCAAAGGAGTGCAAGGCGGCATCGAACGGTGGTCCAAGATCCTCATGCCGGTCCTTTTTGCTCTTATTATCATAATGGCGGTCAAGGCTTTGACGTTGCCCGGGGCGGAAGCCGGACTGTCTTTTTATTTAAAACCCGATTTTTCCCGATTCGATCCCAAAGTGATTTTCTTCGGAATCGGGCAAGCTTTTTTTTCTCTCAGCCTGGGAATGGGGACCATGCTGACCTACGGCAGCTATATATCCAAACGCGATAACCTGGTCACATCCGCGGGCTGGGTTTGTTTTTCAACCATCCTGGTTGCCATTCTCGCCGGGATCATCATTTTCCCGACTTTATTCAACACCTTAAACCTAACCCCGGAGCGATTCGCGCAAGAGTTTGATGTCAACGTCGGTTTAATGTTTCAGGTTTTCCCTATTATTGTTTCGAAAATGCCGGGCGGCTACATTTTCGGTATTATGTTTTTCACTCTCCTCCTTATCGCCGCTTTAACTTCGACCATATCCATGCTGGAAGTCCCCACTTCCTTCCTGGTGGACGAGAAAAAATGGAAGCGGGGCAAAGCGGCGGTTTTCATCGGCTGCCTTTCCTTTATTCTGGGAATGCCGGCCGCCCTTTC
>CAYRTV010000066.1:0-10189 GCA_964427225.1 uncultured Eubacteriales bacterium | reverse complement strand
GCAGCTCTGTTAGTTCATTGTTTAGGTAAGGAGGACATGTTATGACTTTGAACATTAAAGCTGAAAAGCGGGAAACCGGCGGAAAAGCATATGCCCGGCGACTGCGCAGGCAGGGCAGCCTGCCCGCGGTTTTGTACGGGCCCGATATTTCCAATACGTCCCTGGTTATCAGCAAAAAAGATATTTTCAACATTTTGAAATCCGAAAGCGGAGAGAATACCTTATTCCAAATCAAGCTGGATTCGAAAAACCTGGATGTCATGATCAAAGATTACCAGCAGAACGTGATAACGGATGAGCTGCTGCATGTGGATCTCATCCAAATCGCTATGGATAAGTATTTGGAAGTTACGGTTCCTCTGATTTTGGTTGGAGAAGCGGTCGGGGTAAAATCGGAGGGCGGTTTTATGGATTTTGTGACGCGTGAAGTGGAAGTGGAATGCCTCCCTAAAGATATTCCTGAAGAAATCGAAGTGGATGTCAGCGAACTGCATATGAATCAGTCGGTTAAAGTTGAAGAATTAACCATTCCAGAAGGCGTTAAGGTCTTCTCTGATCCAAGTCAGGTTGTCGCCATGGTCCATGCACCGGAAGAAGAAGTGGAAGAAGAGGAAGAGATTGAAGAAGAACTTCTGGCGGAAGGTGAAGAACCGGAAGTCATCGGAAGAGAAAAGGAAGGGGAAGGAGAAGAAGAGGAAGAAGAGAGCAAGGAGTAATGATTGCGGATTGTAGTCGGTTTGGGCAATCCGGGAACGGAGTATGCCCGGACCAGACACAACGCCGGTTTCATTTTGGTAAAAAAATTAGCCCGGGAACAAGGAGTTAAATTCAACCGCATGAAGCGGGCAGGATATGCCGCGGTGAAAGCTCCCTTCCCGGAAAATGTAATCTTTGGCTTGCCGAAAACATATATGAATAAAAGCGGGTTGGCTGTGCGCGCCCTGTTGGACCGGTTTAAAACGAAGCCGGAAGCCCTGATTATTGTTTATGATGATTTTGATTTGGATTTAGGACAAATTCGAATCCGGAAAAAAGGCAGTGCAGGATCACATAAAGGTGTCCGTTCCATTATACAGGAAATACGAACCAGTGAGTTTTCCAGAATTCGGATAGGAATCGGACCTCCGCCCACGGATGAAGAAGCCGCGGATTTTGTGCTGTCTCCTTTTACAGCGGATGAGCGTCCGTTGTTTGAGAAAAGCCTGATAAGAGCCCGGGAGGCTCTGGACATGGTGATCGCCGGTCATGTCGAAGAGGCCATGAATAAATTCAATACGCGGCCGGATATTCACTGTGGTGAATAATTCGGCTGTATGTATTATAATAGATACAATATTTGATCCTTGCTCCTTTTCCATAGAAGAGGAGCTGCCAAACCATAAGGAGGTAACATGAGAAATTACGAAACGGCTTTTTTGCTTGCTCCGAATCTGCCGGAAGAAGAAACCGAACAGCTGATTGAGCAGATGGCGGAGATTGTTAAGAGCAAAAAAGGAAAAATGAACAACATTGACAAGTGGGGGAAGCGGACATTGGCTTACCCGATCGGGGAATTCAATACGGCTTTTTATGTTTTTTTTGATTATGATTGAACCCCGGACATCCCAGCCGAGCTGGAACGGCAGTTTAAACAAAAAGAGGCGTTCATCCGGTATATGACCATCCTTAAAGAAAAGGCTTTTTCCCTTCCGAGAAAGCCCGGGTCGGAGCGTTCTTCCTCTCAATCCTCCAGCGAGAAAAAAACAGAAACGAAATCCGCTCCAAAGAAAGCGGAGAAGCCGGAAAAAGAACGGCCAAGTGAAAAAGAGGCAGGAGAGTAACAATGGCTTACAGAAAACGAAGATCAAGAAAATATTTTTCACCCCGCCGCAAGGTCTGCTGGTTTTGTGAAAAGAATATAAAAGATATCGATTACAAAAAAGTGGATATTCTGCAGAGATATGTTCCGGAAAGAGGAAAGATTTCTCCCCGGCGCGTAACAGGAACGTGCGCTTACCATCAGCGTCGGTTGACGAGAGCGATCAAACGGGCGCGTATGCTGGCCATGCTTCCGTATATTGCGGACTAAGCTGACACTGGAGGAACCATGAAACTGCTGCTGAAAGAAAACATTGAAAACTTAGGAAAAAAAGGGGATATTGTTGATGTTTCTCCTGGATATGGAAGAAATTTTCTGGTCCCGAAAAAGATGGCCGTGCAAATCACCCCGTCCAACCGGAAAATGATCGAAATCGAGCAAAAATCCCTGCTGAAAGGCTTGGAAAAAGAAATTCAATCCCATCAGGCGGTTATTGACCGTTTAAACCAAGTCAATTTGGAATTCACCCGTAAGGCGGATGAAAAAGAAACCTTATTCGGTTCGGTGAATGCGACGGATATCAAAGAAGCCTTGGACAAAAAAGGATTTGATTTCGAGAAGCGGCGCATTATTTTAGATGAGCCCATCAAGAAATTGGGCGAATATAAAATTCCGGTCAAGGTATTCCAGGAATATCAAGGTGAAATCACTGTTCAAGTCAAAGCTGAGCAGGAGCCGGAGACAAAAACGGAAAAACCATCTCAGCCGGAACCGGAAAAGGCCGAGGCGACAGCCGCGAAAGAAGCTCCTGCTGCCGGAACGGAAACCGGGGAGGCGGAAGAAGATAAAAAGGCTCAATCGGAAGCAGGGACCAGTCCGGAAACTTCTGAAGAGTAACCGGGAAAAAATAGGGCAGGCCTTCTCCGGGTGGAGAAAGCCGTATTTTTGTGAGCAGGGTGCTGTATGGGCATTGACCTGACATTTTTAAAAAAAACACCGCCGCATAGTCCGGATGCGGAAAAGACTGTCCTCGGCGGGGTGCTTGTCAATAATAAGAATTTGAATGTGGTTCTTTCCATTATTTCGCCCGAGGATTACTACAAAGAGGGCCACCGGAAAATCCTAAAAAAAATCATTCTTTTGGTGGATAAGGGACTGCCGGCTGATTTACTGACTCTATCCGAAGAGCTGCAAAAATCCGGAGAACTTGAGGATGCGGGGGGAACAGCGTATTTGTCCTCTTTAATGGACGGGGTACCGAAAAGCATAAATGTTGAATATTATGCCCGCATCATTAAAGAAAAAGCCCTGCTTCGCCGTTTGATCACCTCCTCCGCCAAAATCATTTCCGCCAGCTACGGACAAAGCCAGGACGCCGACACCCTTTTAGCGGAAGCACAGACTGCCATTATTGATGTGGCGGAAGAAAGGATCAAACCGGGGTTTATTCCGGTGCATGACCTGACGGAAAGCGCCTTGGAAAATATTGACAAGCTGCGCAGCCGGCAGGCGGCCGTGACTGGATTACCGTCCGGATTTAACCAGCTGGACGGAATCACCGCCGGCTTTCATCCATCGGAGTTTGTTGTGGTCGCAGCCCGGCCCTCTATGGGAAAAACCGCTATCTGCTTGAATATCTCTCTTCATATCGGGTTAAACACCAACAAAAGCGTGGGCTTTTTTTCCCTGGAAATGTCCAAGGAACAACTGCTCCTGCGCCTGCTTTGTTCCGAAGCCAGAGTTGATCTTATGAAAGTCCGCCGCGGCTTTGTCAGCGAACATGAATTTGCCGCTTTAAAAAAAAGTGCGCAAAAAATATCAGATGCCGGCATTTTCATTGATGAAACCCCTTCCCTGACGGTCATGGAGATGAAAGCCAAAGCCAGGCGGCTTAAGATGGAACAAAAACTGGATGTTGTTTTTGTTGATTATATTCAATTGATGAGGTCCGGGGCCGGCCGGTTCGAAAACCGGACCCAGGAAATGTCATTTATTTCCCGGTCTCTCAAAGAGCTGGCTAAGGAATTACAAGTTCCGGTGGTCGGCATATCCCAGCTGAGCCGGGCCCCGGAAAAAGGCCGCTCCAAACCGGTGCCGCAATTGTCCGATTTAAGAGAATCCGGAGCCATTGAACAAGATGCCGACGTGGTGATGTTCATTTTCCGGGAAGAGGTATATAAACCTGAGGATGAAACCATCAAGGGCATCGCCAAAGTTATTGTCGCCAAACAGCGGAACGGCCCCACCGGCCATGCTGATTTGGCTTTCCTGCAAAAATATGCCAGCTTTCACAATCTGGAAACCAATCCTTTTGAAGAGTGAACATGAGAGATTCAAATGCCGGTGCGCAGGTCAAGGCTTTTTTAGCGCAAATAGGAGAAGTAACTGAGCTATCTTTTCAAACGGTAAGGCGCATCTTTGTATTCCGCTGGGAAAAAAGCATTTTGATCAAGCAGTTGGAATTTGTCGGAGTTCGCTCCCTGCCTGTGGTCGCACTAACGGCGGCTTTCGGTGGATTAGTATTCGGACTGCAGACCTATGTCGGCTTTCACCGTTACATCGGGGCTGGGTCCGAAGCATACGGCGGGCCCATCATCACACTGGGATTAGTCAAGGAATTGATTCCCATTTTAGTGGGGATTATGGTTTCAGGTCGGGTGGGATCGGCGATGGCCGCCGAAATCGGGACCATGAAAATCACCGAACAAATCGATGCTTTGTACAGTCTGGGCGCCGACCCGGTTCAATATCTCGTAGTCCCGCGTACGTTGGCATGTGTTTTTATGGTTCCTCTGCTAACGCTTTATGGGGACATAATCGGTATTTTAGGGGGGTATGCCTATAATATTGCCATGGGAGTTAACCGGTTTGTGTATATGCGCAACACCTTGCTGTATATGGAGATATGGGATTTGATCAGCGGTTTGATTAAGGCCGTGATATTCGGCGGTTTTATCGCCATTATCGGGTGCTGGCAGGGGATGAAAACGGAGGGCGGAGCCGAAGGTGTCGGACGAGCGACCACCACTACAGTGGTAGTCGCCAGTATCGGCATTTTAATTCTCAATTTTTTCTTCAGCAAGGCCCTGCCGGCCTCATTGCAATAAATATGATTAAAATCAAGGATTTGCATAAAACCTTCGGCGGCAATCATGTCCTCAGAGGAATAAATTTGGAGGCACGTCAGGGCGAAATCATGGTTGTGATCGGGCAGAGCGGATCCGGGAAAAGTGTATTGCTGAAGCACATTATCGGCTTGGTGAAACCCGACCGGGGGGGAATCATTATAAACGGCAAAAACATATCGGATCTAAGCGAAAAAGAATGGTTTGAACTCCGGAGTCAATTCGGGATGCTGTTTCAGGGTGCGGCCCTGTTTGATTCTTTAACCGTTGAAGAAAACGTTGCTTTTGGCCTGAAGCGGTTTTCCGGTTATTCCGAGAAAAAGATAGCTGAAAAGGTGCTCCGGAGTCTGAATAAAGTGGGATTGCATGGAATTGAAAAACGGATGCCCCATGAATTGAGCGGGGGAATGAAAAAGCGGGTCGGACTTGCCCGGGCTATTGTTTATGAGCCGAATATAATGCTCTATGATGAGCCGTCAACCGGCATTGATCCCATCCGGGCTGACGCTATTAATGATCTCATTCTGCAGCTGACCAAAGAAATGCATGTAACCTCTATTGTGATCACTCATGATATGGCCAGCGCCTACAAAGTTGCCGACCGGATTGCCATGCTCTATAATGGAGTTATTACAGAGTGCGGGTCTCCGGATGAAATTCGCAAATCGGACAATCCGATTGTCCACCAATTTATCCACGGACTTGCGGAGGGCCCCATAGAAAGCAGGTGAATGCGTTTGGAGATCAAGAATGACGAAAAGACAAGTTAGAATCGGAATTTTCATCACTGTCGCCGCGTTGATTTTAGGCTCGTTCATTTTTGTGGTCGGTGATTTAAGCCGGCTGTTCACTGAGCCCGGATACCCTGTTTATTTGTATTTTGAATCCGCAGCAGGGCTGGAAAAAGGCACCGATGTAAGAATGGCTGGGGTACAGATCGGATATGTTGAAGATATCCGGCTGAAGGATCATCAAGCAGAAGTGGAATTGAGAATCCGGCCGGAAGTGAAACTCCCGATTGACTCCAAAGCCGCATTAGCTTCATTGGGAATTCTGGGGGAAAAATATATTGAAATCATTCCCGGACAGACGTTGGTTTATGCAATGGAGGACAGTTCCTTGGAAGTGGTCTCACCTATCAGTTTGGAAAAACTGGGCACGGAATTGGTGGACATAAGCAGTGAGATTCAGGAGACCGGAGAAACCTTGCGGGACATTATCGGGGATAAAAAGGCGCAGGCCGATTTTCGGCGGGCATTGGAGGACTTATCTGTTTTTGCCAGGGATTTGCGGGAAATTTCATCCCGGAATAAAGAACTGCTGAGTCAGGGCTTGAAAGAAACCCAGGGGACCATACAGAATTTTGACCGCGAAGTGGCGGATATTTCCCAAAGTATGGATAAATTGATATCCACTTTTCAAGAGTTGGTGGAAGAGAACCGGGGCGGTATCCGCAGCAATCTTGATGCTATTTCCGGACTGGTGGATAAGGCCGAAGGTTCACTTGACCGTTTAAATGAAGCCATTGAAAGGATCAACCGGGGAGAAGGCACCTTGGGAAAATTGATCAAGCAGCCTGAGCTTTACCAGCGCGCCGAAGAGACCATGGGGAAAATCCAGGAAGTCATGCGCCCGGTATCAGCCTTTCGGGCTTCAGTGGGACTGCAATTTGAATATTTCCTGCAGCCGAATTTGGTTAAAAGCTATTTATCCTTTCATCTCTTTCCGACGGATGACCGTTATTTAATGGCTCAGATCATTCAAGACCCCTGGCTGGATAGATTCCTTTACTC
Source organism: uncultured Eubacteriales bacterium (assembly GCA_964427225.1). GTDB lineage: Bacteria > Acidobacteriota > Aminicenantia > Aminicenantales > Aminicenantaceae > CAYRTV01. The sequence goes on along the minus strand of CAYRTV010000066.1, from coordinate 3,473 downwards.
CGCGCAGGCCGGCATCCGCTGGGGTGCTTTTTCGCCGCGGGCTGGGGTGATGCAGTCGAAAATCGGCGCCGGCCTGGACGTTTACGCCTGGAGGGACCGGATGAAATTCAGCCTGGAGGCTTTTGATTTCAACCGGCGGCCTCAGCCGCATTTTCGGTTTATCACCGGTTATTCCCTATCAAAACATGTTTATATGGTGGTGGGGGCGGAAGACTTTGCTCTTAAAAGCCGGCGGGAGCTTTTCTTTGGTCTTGGATTGGGAATATGAAAAAGAGCCGGACAGTTTTTATCTGTCAAAGCTGCGGGTCGCATTCCCCTAAATGGCTAGGCCGGTGTCCCGGATGCGGCGAATGGGATACGTTGATTGAAGAGCGGGAAGGGCGGGAAAATACGGGCGAAAACCTTGACTTTCCGTCCTCACAGCCGGTTTTATGCCGGGATATAGAAGAACAACAAAATCAGCGTCGCGGGACCGGCCTGGATGAAATTGACCGGGTGCTGGGCGGCGGCCTGGTGACCGGGTCCTTGGTTTTAATTGGGGGGGAACCGGGCATTGGGAAATCCACCTTGCTGCTTCAGGCAGGACATGAAATTGCCGCGCGGCAAGAAACCGTGCTGTATATTTCCGGAGAAGAAAGCCTGGAACAAATCAAGATGCGCGGTACACGCCTGGGGGTAGAAAGCGGCAGTTTGTATATTCTGGCGGAAACGAATCTGGAGCGGATTCTTGAACAAGCCGGGAATCTGACCCCGGATTTGATGGTCTTGGATTCGGTTCAAACCGTTTTTTCGGGCAGTTTAAGCTCAAGTCCGGGGACCATCAGCCAGGTGAGAGAAGTGACCAACCGGATTTTTCGTTTTGCCAAAACCCGCAATATTCCCGTTTTTTTAGTGGGGCATATCACTAAAGAAGGCTCCCTGGCCGGCCCGAAAACACTGGAGCATATGGTGGATGTGGTGCTGTATTTTGAGGGAGAAAGGGGTCACAGTCACCGTATTTTACGGGCGTTAAAAAACCGGTTCGGCCCTGTATCGGAACTGGCTGTTTTTGAGATGAGCGGCTCGGGATTGGTGCCGGTTCTGAATCCATCCGCTTTTTTTCTGAGAGAAAGGCCGGTTGATGAACCGGGGAGTGTTGCCGTCTGTACGGTTAAAGGCTCCCGGCCGTTATTAGCTGAAATTCAGGCATTGGTGTCATCCACTTTGTTCGTGGGAAATCCCCGCAGGATGAGCATCGGATTGGACCAGTACCGGGTAGCCATGCTGCTGGCAGTGGTGGAGAAGAAACTGGGGTTGAGCTTCGGCGGCCAGGATGTCCATCTCAATATCGCGGGCGGATTGACAATAAAAGAACCGGCGGTTGATTTAGGGATTTTGTCGGCGGTGGTGTCAAGTGTAAAAAACCGGGCATTGCCCCCTGATATGACTGTCCTGGGGGAGGTTGGCTTGAGCGGAGAAATCCGCTCAGTGAGTCAGCCATCGGTCCGGATAAAGGAATCCGAAGTTCTGGGATTTAAATCGGTTGTTTTGCCTCAAGGCAATCTCTCGGGGTTGAGTCAAACGGCTCATTCCAATGGGATAAATCTTATCGGCGTGAAACATATTAAAGAAGTATTGGATTATATATTTTAAGATAGTATATATATATAGAGGATTCATATCATGGGCATTTTTATTTTTCGTACATTTTTTATTCTGACCATAAGTACAGCAGGGTATTATTTGGCGCCATTCGGACTTCCTTCTTATGGAGGCGCCTTAACAGGCTTTTTACTTGGGCTTTTGATGGTCTTTTTGGAATCCCGGATCCGCAAAACCCAATTCCGCATCATATGGAGCTCCACGATAGGGACTTTTTTGGGGGTCATTCTGGGATGGTTTTTGGGCGCGATTTATAAAAGGGTCCCCTCAGAAGAGACTTCAGCGGTGTTCATTCAAGTTTTCTTTTTACTCATTATGCCTTATATCGGCTTTATGGTGGGGATGAGGCGGCCGGAATGGCTCAGCCCGTCCCATCTCTTTCGATTTATCAAGGAAAAAAGTATCGGCCGAAGTTTTAAAATTCTGGATACAAGTGTGATTATAGACGGTCGAATTTCCGACATTTGCAACACTGCTTTTATTGAAGGAACCCTGATTGTCCCACAATTCGTTTTAAAGGAACTCCAGACTGTGGCGGATTCTTCCGATGGAGTCAAGCGGCAGCGCGGACGCCGCGGATTGGATGTGCTGGACCACCTGCAGCGGTCTTCCCAAGTCCACGTGATGATTTCCGAGGTTGATTTTCCGGATATCCAAGATGTCGATTCTAAGCTGCTTGAACTGGCTAAACAAATGGACGGCAAAGTGGTCACCAATGATTTCAATTTGAACAAAGTCGCCCAGCTTCATGGAATTCCGGTGATGAATATCAATGAACTGGCCAATGCCTTAAAGCCAGTGGTTCTTCCGGGAGAAACCATCTAGGCTTTTATATTAAAAGAAGGGAAGGAAAAAGACCAAGGCGTGGCTTACCTGGATGACGGCACCATGGTGGTCGTGGACAACTCCCGGAGAATGATCGGTCAGAATGTAGAGGTGACTGTTACGTCGGTCCTGCAAACCACGGTCGGCAAAATGATTTTTGCCCGCTATAACGGGGAATGACACGCCGGTCCCCTTTCAGCATAATGAAAATTCCTGTTTGCAGTCTAAGAAAGGAGATAAAAAATGAGTCCAGAAAAGCCGGAAAAATTTGAGTTTCAATCTGAAATCAAACAGCTCCTTGATATACTGGTTTACTCTTTATATAAAAATAAAGATGTTTTTGTCAGAGAGCTGATTTCAAACGCCGTAGATGCCTTGAATAAAGTGCAGTTTGAAATGTTAACCGAGTCCGGGACAGGTGAGAAAGACAGCGAACTCCGCATCGATATATCATTCAATAAGACCCAAAATAAATGGATCATCGAGGATACCGGAATCGGAATGACCCGGGGCGAGCTTGTCAATAACATCGGGACGATTGCTCACTCGGGAACCATGGATTTTTTGCAGAAATTATCCGAAAGTAAAAACCAGGAGCAGCTGGATTTGATCGGACAGTTCGGAGTTGGATTTTATTCCGTTTTTATGGTCGCCGACGAAGTCCGCATCATCACCAAATCTTATCAAAAAGACAGCCCCGCGTATGCCTGGGTATCTTCCGGAGGCACCACTTATACTATTGCTGAAACCGTTAAGAAAAAACGGGGAACACGGATTGAAGTGGCGCTCAAAAAAGATGAAACAAGATTTTTGGAAAAAGAGACCATTCAAAATATCATTTCAACTTATTCAAAATTTGTTCCTTTTCCGGTGTATATTGAAGGTGAAAAAATCGAAGTGGCCAAAGCCATCTGGTCTCAGCCAAAATCCAGTCTATCTGAAAAAGATTATATCGATTTTTATACATTTTTTGATAACACCTCTGAAGAGCCGGAAACATATCTTCA
>CAYRTV010000065.1:0-10268 GCA_964427225.1 uncultured Eubacteriales bacterium | reverse complement strand
CTTGCCCAGCATAATCTGGACGTCTCCATGATGCGAGCCCCTTTTGGGGGAATTGTGGCGTCAAAAAACGCGGAGGAAGGCGATGTGATCAATCCCATGATGGGAGGATTTGCACCCAACAGCGGCGTTTTAACTTTGATGGATTACGGCAAAGTCAAGATTCAAATAGAGGTCACCCAGGAAGATGTCGTCCTGATTCAGAAAGGCCAGTCCGCTTTTCTGACCGTGGCGGCTTACCCCAACCGCACCTTCCCTGGTAAGGTTTCAGTTGTCAATTTGGCCGCTGATCCGGTCAGTAAAAAATTTAAAGTGGAAATTCAAGCGGATAATCCCGAATTCCTTTTGCGTCCCAATACTTTTGGAAAAGTCAGTTTGGAAATCCATTCCCGTGAAGGTGTGCTGGCTGTTCATCAAAAAGCGATTCTGGAGAACAGCTATGTTTTTGTGATCATGAATGACAAAGCTGAACGTCGAAATATCGAGATGGGACTGCAAAGTGTGGACTGGGTGGAAATTACAGCCGGTCTGTCCGAAGGTGAATTGGTTGTCGTCGAGGGTAATTACGGATTGGAAGAAGGAGCCCCGGTGGAAGTGACAGAGGTGATCCAATGAAAATCCCTGAGTTTTCCGTAAACCGTAAGGTCACAACTTCCATGCTGGCCATGATCCTGGTGGTCCTGGGAGTTCTGGCCTATACCCAATTGGGATTGGATTTCTTCCCGGAATTGGAATTTCCCACGGTTTCCGTTATCACAACGTATCAAGGTGTAGCCCCTAAGGATATAGAAAACACCATCACCCGGCCGCTCGAGCAGGTTGTCAACACCGTTTCAGGTGTAAAAAACGTCAGTTCAACTTCTTCCGAAGGTGTTTCCGTGATCATGGTGGAATTGGAATGGGGCACCAATTTGGATTTCGCGGCGCAGGATATTCGGGACCAAATCGGGATTTATGCGAGCTATCTTCCTGAAGATGCCTCGGATCCCCTGGTGGTTAAATTTGATATCTCTCAAATGCCGATGGTTTTCTGGGGGGTGACCGGAGACCGTCCCGTCAATGAATTGAAAGAAATCATTGAAGAAGAAGTCGCCATGCGAATTGAACGGATCGAAGGAGTGGCGTCGTCCCAGGTTTTTGCTGCCGAGACCCGTGAAATTCAGGTCAATATTGATAAGCCGGCCCTGGAGTCGCGAAAAATATCCCTGCAGCAAGTGATCCAGGTGCTCCGTATGGAAAATTTGAACCTTCCGGCCGGGCATGTGGTTGAACGGCATCAGGAGTTTTTGATCCGGACTCGAGGCGAATATGATTCTTTGAATGATATCCGCAGCATTGTAGTCGGGGCAACCGAATCCGGGCAGCCGATTTATTTGAGCGATATTGCCGTGGTTGAAGATACTCTTAAGGAATCCCGGTATATGGCCCGCATCCAGCAGGAAAGCGGAGTCTATCTGATGGTCAGTAAACGGTCCGGAGCTAATACGGTTATCACGGCAGAGGCTGCCAAGCAAGAACTGGATAGGATTAAGCGGAATCTTCCTCAGGATATTAATTTTTATGTGGCCATGGATCAATCGGATATGATACAGCAAGTGATTCGGCAGACCGGAAACAATGCCTTGGTCGGCGGTGTCCTGGCCATTATTTTTATTCTGCTTTTTCTGCGTAATTGGCGTCCCACTGTGACCATTGCTCTGGCTATTCCCCTGTCGATAATCACGACTTTTATTGCTTTCTATGCCGCCGGTTATACCATTAATCTGCTCACCCTCGGAGGTTTAGCGTTGGGTATAGGCATGCTGGTGGATAACGCGGTGGTGGTGATAGAAAATATATTCCGGCATATGGAAGAAGGGAAAAAGCGGGATAACGCCGCCAAGAAAGGAGCATCTGAGGTCGGTATGGCGATTACGGCTTCAACTCTTACCACCATTGCCGTATTTTTCCCTATGATGTTCGCTTCAGGAATAACCGGCAAATTAACCCGGGGGCTGGCTCTCGCAATCGCATTTTCCCTGGTAGCATCTTTGTTTGTCGCTTTGACAATAATTCCCTTGGTAGCGTCATTGATTTTTAAAGTTAATAACAAAAAGGATTCCCCTAATCAAAGGAAAAAGAGGGTTCAGTTTGAAAGATTCCGCCAGTTTTACCGCGGTTTGCTGCACGCGGCTCTGAAGCACCGGGGATGGGTTTTGGCCGGAGCTGTGCTCGTCTTTTTACTGTCGTTTATTCTGGTTCCATTTATCGGAACGGAATTCATGCCGGCTTCCGACCGGGATATGATTTTGCTGCAGGTGAAAATGCCGGTTGGAACCGCACTGGAGGAAACCAACCGGGTGACAGTTATGGTAGAAGAATTGATGCTGGAAGAACCCGGAGTTGACATTGTGTCGGCGCAGATAGGATCTCAAGCAGAAGACGATCCTGCGGACACAGCAGGCGGTTTCTCCCCATCGGGCCCGCATGAAGCCCTGCTGTGGGTGGGCCTGGTGAGTCAAGAGGACCGGGAACTCTCGGATCTTGAAATTCTTGAAAGAATCCGGGCTAAGCTTCCCCGTTTGAAGAATGTGAAATTCGAATCCATTGATATGAGCCAGATGATGATGGGCGGCGCGATGGCTCCGGTTGAAGTGAAAATTTTCGGCGATGAGATTGACCGGCTGAAATCTATTGCGGATAATGTTGTTGCGCAAATTCACGATGTGGAGGGCCTGCGGGATGTGACGCATTCCCTGTCGGAAGGAAGACCTGAATACCAAATCAATATAGACCGGGACAAAGCATCCCAGATGGGATTGTCGGTGGCGCAAGTTGCAAATACCGTTCAAACCGCTTCTCTTGGAAGCGTGGCCACCCATTTCCGTGAAGGCAATGATGAATTCGATGTCCGGGTCAGATTTCAGAAGGAATTCAGGGATGACTTGAAAGATATAAAAAATATTCCGGTCATAACCCCGATGAACACAACGGTTCGTCTGGATCAGGTTGCTGAGGTGTCCCGGGGAGAGGGTCCGGTGCAGATTGCCCGCGAAAATCAAGCCAGAGTGGTCACGGTTTCAGCCAATATTGCCGGACGGGATCTGGGCAGCATTATGGAAGATGTTATCAGCCGTACGGTGGGCATTGATGCCGGTCTTCCGACCGGGTATTTTATTGAATACGGCGGCCAGTATGAAGATATGCAGCAGGCTTTTACCACTATGATCCTGGTTTTTCTGATGGCGACTCTGCTGGTCTATATGATCATGGCCTCTCAGTTTGAGTCTTTCCTGCATCCTTTCGTTATCATGTTTACTATCCCTTTGTCTTTTATCGGAGTGATATTGGCCCTGGTGATTGCGGGAAAAACCATCAGTCTGATTTCGCTGATAGGTTTTATTATATTAGCGGGAATTGCAGTGAATAATGGTATCGTGATGGTGGATTATATCAACCAGCTGAAACAGCGCGGCATGGACATAAAGGAAGCGATACTGGAAGGCTGCATGGTCCGGTTACGTCCCGTGCTGATTACAGCGCTGACCACAATCATGGGTATGGTTCCGATGGCGATTTCCACTTCCGCCGGTTCTGAGATGAGATCGCCGATGGCGGTGGCGGTCATCGGGGGTTTAGTGGCGACGACGCTGCTGACTTTATTCATAATTCCGGTTCTCTACAGTATTTTTGAAAAGGTGTCGTTCAAGGAAAGCAGGTCATTCTGAGGAGCGCAGCGATGAAGGAACTCATGCCGTCTCGCCAATGAGACGGACCCGAGTTTAAGGTCCTTAAAGCCCGGTGTCGCAGCATACAAGTCCGGCCTGGGCTCCAGGATTTTTAACGTCATTCCTCGCTTGTGTTTTCGGTGGTTGCGCACTAATGCTTGCCGGAGTCAAGCTTTATATCGCAAAAATCCTCCGATTTTGCCGTAAGCATCCAGGCCCGAAGGCGGATTGATGTGTTTGACCCGGCAGCTGGAGTTTAAAGCGTTTTCTACAGCGTGGTCCACGATATCCTGGACTTTTTCGGTTGATTTGCTGCAAACAGAACAGTTTTCCCGGTTAAGATAAAGAAAGCCGCATTCCGGACAATGGGTTCCCGGCTGTGAATAAAACCGGGTAACCAGCAGGGTTTGAATCTCACCTCGATTCAATTTGTTCAGAGTTGATTCTAATCCGGAGACAGCCAATCCGTTCCGCTGGGATTCTTCGATAAACCGGCTTACGATTTCTTTTTTTTCTTCCTGTTTCAATCTTTGTTTTAAATCCAGGGCTTTAGACAAAATTTTAGCAGCGGAATGATGCGGATTGATTTTAACGCGGCCTTTTATCCTGTTTTTGATGTATGGGTGCATCAGGGATTCCAATTCGGGCAGGTATTTATCCGGAATCCCCAGAAAGAGCCATTCAAATTTATGCTGTTTCCATAAATCAAAGGTGATTTTGGCTGCCTTTTTTAAATGACCATGCTGTTTCGAGGATTTCTGGCGTTCAATTCGTTTGGAGCTGTATTCTTCACGGCCTGATTCTTGCCGTTTTGGGACAGAACTCTCTATAAGTGTTTCAAGGGGGGTGATTTCTCCCATATATATATCATACCAGGAAGCTGTATTTTTATCTGAGGTTAGAACACAAATCCGGTGATATTCCTCCAGGATGGCTGACAAGGGGCGAACGTAGGGGGATTGGTCAAATATCAGCATATTCCGGGGGGATTTCATCAGGGCGTAATCCTGCCAAAATTTTTCCGAGGAGCAGCAAAAAACGGACAATCCGACTTGTTTATAACCCGGCAGAAGACGGGAGCAGAATGAGTTGACTTTCTCTAAATCACTTAGCAGGATTTCTTTATCCGGCTTGGGAAGTTTCATTTGATTTAACCGTGATTTCCCCTGCTGCAGTATGTTTTTTAATGAGATTTGAATCTCTTTCTTAGAAAGACGGTTGCGGCTGGTGTCAAGAAAAAAAGAGATAACATTAGGCTTCCGGCTTCGAAAGCCAGCCAGGGATTCGACCTGCTCCCGGTTTAATAATTTCATGGCACCTCCTCAAATTGACTTAATAGATTAATATAAGTGGAAACATATCTGGTGAGTATGCAGAATAAGATACCTGAAGCTTTAGTAAAAGACAGTTCTTTATCCCGGGAAAATATAATAAGGGGTTATTCACGCAATTAAAAGATACGCCGCTTTCAAATTTTGTCAAGTTATCTTTTCACTTTACAGGGCCATAAGATATCGCTATAATGACACATCGCGTCGAGTTTGTGTGCGGAAGTGGCGGAATCTGGTAGACGCGTAAGCCTCAGGAGTTTATGGCCCAAAAGGCCGTGTGGGTTCGAGTCCCACCTTCCGCACCACTTGAGCCATTCCTGATACTATTGCGGCGTTTGTTCTGACCAAAAAAGCTCTTCTTATTAATCCCTGGATCACCGGTTTCACGGCTTATGATTTTTGGCTGAAACCTCTGGCTTTGCTCTATCTGTCGGCCGGGTTCCAAACTCTTTTTCTCAGTCAGGAGTCCGCCTCGGCTGCTTTTCTCAATCGGTCATCACCAAAGGTTTCTCCTGCTGATTTAAGTGAAGCATTGACATATCTCGAATCCGCTGGATTTGAACGAAAAATCATTAATGTGTATTTGATCACCGGTTCCCGGGACGGAAGAATGGCGGAAGATGTGCAGAATCTCCCGGCCGCGGGACGATTCGGATCCTTTGCCTCACAATAAAGTAGCCGCCCAATACCTTGGTGGCGGGTTGGGTCCGGACGATAATAATGCTTTGAAATTACTATCGCTGGAAGCACCCGTGTCATTCTGAGCGAAATGAAACGAAAAGCTGGAAATAATTGTTATTATTAGTGAAGGACGGCTGGTGTGAAAAGCGGGTGACCTTTATCGTTCTGATAGGGGCATGGTATAATAAATCTTAATTCACCCGCTTGAATTAAGAAACACCCTCGATCCTTGGCGGGACAGATAAATACGATTCGTTGGGAGAGATTTATTATGGTAATTCGAGAGATAAAACCAGGTACGGCCTTGATACTGGCTGTATTCCTGTTGTGCCTGTCAGGCTATACGGATGGGGCCAAGGATTTGTCCGAACGTTATAAAGAATGGCTGGAAAAAGAAGTTGTTTATATAATTTCACCTTTGGAAAAAGACGTCTTTTTGAAACTCAGCAGCGATCGGGAGAGAGATTTGTTCATCGAGGCCTTCTGGAGACAAAGAGATCCCACGACGAATACGGAAAAGAATGAATTCCGTGAAGAGCATTACCGCAGGATCAATTATGTCAATCATTTCTTCGGCAGGGGCGCACCAAAAGCAGGATGGCAGACCGACCGGGGACGCATTTATATTATCCTTGGTGAGCCCAATGATATCCAGCGGTTTACAGGTAAAAACCAGGTTTATCCGACTGAAGTATGGTTTTATCAGGGCTTGACTGATAAGGGTCTTCCCCCGGGGTTCAACCTGGTGTTTTTCCAGGATGGAGGGTTAGGAGAATACAAGCTTTACAGCCCCTTGACAGACGGCCCGCAAGGATTGCTGACATCTTATCATGGTGATCAAAGTGATTACATGGCAGCGTATGGACAGCTGCTGAATGTTGATCCGACTCTTGCCGAGGTTTCTATGACCTTAATCCCGGGTGAAAGGAATGTATCGTTGGGGCGGCCCAGTATGTCATCCGATATGCTGGTCAACCGGGTGGAGTCAACTCCGGTCAGGGAAATCAAGAACCGTTATGCTGAAAAATTTCTCGAATACAAGGATATTGTTGAGGTTGAATATACCGCCAATTATATTGACAGCGATGGAGTCGTGGCCATATCCAAAGAGCCGGCAAATATCTATCTGGTGAATTATGCTATTGAACCGGAAAGGCTTTCCGTCAATATGTATGAGAATAAATATTATACAACCCTTCAGGTTACCGGCACAGTAAAAAATGAAGAAGATACCATGATCTACCAGTTTGACAAGACCATCCCTTTGGAATTTTCCGAGGAGCAGCTCAAGCAAATCAGTTACCGCCCGGTCAGTATCCGGGATATGTTTCCTCTTATTCCCGGTCGTTATAACCTTACCGTCATGCTGAAAAATGAAATTTCCAAAGAATTTACCACCCTGGAACGTGAGCTGGTCATTCCGGATGAAAAGAACGAGCTTCAGATGACATCACTGCTGCTGGGGTATAATGTAAAATCCAACCTCCCCGGAAATAAACGTCTGCGGCCCTTTCAATCCGGAAATTATCAAGTCTTTTTTCAAGCCAACCGGATTTTTCTGAGAACGGACAAACTGGTGATCTCATTCCAGCTGCATGGATTGTCATCCTCTCAGATGGATAAGGGAACTTTAACCTATACACTATTACGGAACGGAGAGGAATTTCACTCTTTTACCCGGGATGTTTCCGAGTATGAAGATATTCCCAATATAGTCGAACAAATTCCCCTGAAAGATTTCCCTCCGGCGCATTATGTGGTAGAGGTGGGTTTCCAGGTGGACGGCCGGCAGGTTTTGACCGAAGGGGATGAATTTGATTTGACCCACGTTGAGAATATTCCGCGACCCTGGATTTATAATAAGCTGTTAGCCGGAATGGATAATCCCATATATGATTATATTTTAGGCACACAGTATTTTAATCAGGGAGATATGGAACAGGCCTTGAAGTGTGTGCGTTCCGCTTATCAAGCAGCGCCAACCTCGCCTGAAATCGCATTGAGCCTGGCGCGTATACATATGAACCGCAAGGAATACGGTGAAGTACCGCCGCTGCTTGCATCCATTCTCCAAAATGAGGAAAGTCCGGCTTATGAGGTCTATTTTCTTTTAGGCAAAGCCTATCAATACCGGGGGGAATTAAACAAGGCAGTCCAGATTTTTGATGATGCCATCTCAGAACATGGATTGAATACCTCTCTGCTCAATGTCATCGGAGACTGCTATTTCCAGATGGGTGACATGGCACAAGCCCAGGCTGCTTGGGAAAAGTCATTGGAAATCAATACCAATCAGCCGGAAATCAAAAAGAATCTGGAAATACTCAAGGAGAAAAAAAGGTGAATCAAAACATAAAAAAAAGAGTGCGGGGGAATTCTTTTCTGCGCTGGACCATGGTTCTGGCTGTTGTGTCCGCCGTTTGGCTGGCTGGGTCGTGCCATTACTATACACTGGAAAAGCAGCTGTCTCCGGATCACGCTGAGTTCATCAATAAAGTCCGGTATATCATATCCACCAAGGAAAAACGATTGTTCCTGGATTTGCCGGAGGAAGAAAAAGATGAGTTTATCCGGGAATTTTGGGAAAAGCGTGACCCGGATCCCACTACGGAGGAAAATGAGTTTCGGATGGAATATTATGACCGGATTGAGCGGGCCAATGAGTTATTTATTAGTGAAGGCCGCCCCGGATGGCTGACAGACCGGGGCAGAATCTTTATTTTATTCGGGCCCCCCATGGACAGGCTCACCTATCCGCAAAGCTATTCCGGACGCTGCCAGGAGACTTGGTATTACGGTAATTTTCCCGTCGTGTTTGTAGACCGGACCTGTACCGGCTCATACAAGCTCGTCTCCTATGATTTGACTGGTTTGAGGGAAATCAATCTGATGTACATGCACGAACTCAGCCGGGCTCAGGCGGGTGCCCAGCAGACCATCAAAGGAAGAGAAGGCTTTTTTAATTTTAGTTGGAAGATTAAGGATATTGGAGGGAATGAAAACCGCCTGTGCGGAACGCTTGCGTTTGACATACCCTATGCCAATATATGGTTTACCGAAGACGGAGAATATTTGACAACAAACTTAACGCTTCAGTTGGAACTCAATGATGTCAAAGAGAATGTGATTTGGGAATACGAAGAATCGTTCGAAGTCCGTATTCTCGAAGAGGAATTGAAGAAAAATAAAAAAGACAGCTATCATATTGAAATTCCCTTTGTCGTTGATGATGCGGATTCTGTTGCCGAGCTGAAACAGGGTAAGAACAGCTTTTTTGCCACCCTGATCAATCAAACCGGCGAAAGCAGATTAAGGAAAGTCATTCGGTTTTCCTTTAAGCAGTAGAAAGTTGAATTTTGCCTGGGTTTTAATTACAATTTACTTGAATGCAAAATTGCATCGGGCCCGGACTTTTTTTGCCGGTCCGGGTGAGGAGGATATTATGAATAAACATAAATTCGGACTCGTAATTTTTATTTTTCTGTTTTTAAGTTCCAATTTTCTTGTGGCCCAGCAGGGAAGAGGCCGGGGCCGTATTCACGGCACTGTTTTTGACGGAGAAGGCAATCCGCTGGCAGGAGTGAAGATTGCGGCTGAACATGCTGACTTTGGTACGACATTTTCCGGTAAAACCGATAAAAAAGGAAACTGGGCCATCGCCGGACTGGGAACCGGAGTCTTTATTATCACTGCTGCCAAAGAAGGTTATGCGCCGGTGCAGGACCGGATGAATGTCAGCCAGTTTTCCAGCAATAACCCCCCTATAGAAATGACGCTGCAAAAAATTGAACCCCAAGCCGGCATACCCGACCTTGAGAATCAGGAAGTTTTAGTTCTCTTCGAGGAGGGCAATCAGTTATTTGAACAGGGTCAATATCAGGAAGCGATTGCCAAATACGAAGAGTTTCTGGCGAAACAACCCACTATTTACCAAGTGAATATCAATATCGGAAATGCGTTTAAAGAACAAGGAGAATATGAAGAAGCTATTGCTGCGTACCATACGGTTCTGGATAAAGTCCAGGAAGAAGACGGGTCTTTAGAGGGCAATGAAGCCGCCGCCCGCTCCTTAGCTGGAATCGGAGAGGCTTACATCTCAATGGATCAGCTGGATAAAGCGAGTGAATATTTACGGCAGGCAGTGGATATTTTTCCGAAAGATGAGACCATGGCCTTCAATGTCGGTGAAATCTATTTTAAACAAGGTAAACCGGCGGAAGCGGTGCAGTATTACAATATCGCCACCGAGATTAAGCCTGATTGGGCTCCGCCTTACCGCCAAAAGGGATACGCCCTGCTGAATTTAGGTGATTATGCCGCCGCGATTGAAAGTTTTGAAAAATTTCTGGAAGCGGCTCCGGACGATCCTCAAGCTCCGGTTATCGAGAATCTGATTCCGCAATTACGTGAAATGATTAAATAGGGGCCCATCTGTACCCTGCCTCTTGTCATTCTGAAACCTGCGGCAGCAGACACATGTCATTCCCAGGCCGTGTCACAGCCTAGTGTCATCCTGAGCGAAGCGAAGGATCTCAATCTGCTTCATCTGAAT
>CAYRTV010000064.1:1177-10281 GCA_964427225.1 uncultured Eubacteriales bacterium | reverse complement strand
GATTCAGAACTCTCAGCGTGTTCACTCGCCACGGAGTTATGAATGACGCTGATTTTTTCATTAGGAATATTATATATGCGGTGTAAATCTCTTTTGGTGTTTTGAGAAATGGCAACCAGATGCTCCGCCCGTTTTAAGCACCGCGGCCAGGCCGTGTTCCACCACACACGGGCTTTTTTGCTTATGGTTTCCGGAAACAATTTAAAAGCCAGATCATGGATTGTGGCGATTGCTCCGTCAAATCGATAAATGAAATTCGGCGGAAGAGAAACGGGAGAATGAATCACATCCAGGTTGGGAAGCTTATGCCGCTTCAATGAAAAATAAACTTGATTCCGGGGCAGAAACCGTGAAAGGGGAACTTTTACGGAATTAATATGAATATTCGGGGAGTCAGTTTGTATCTCGGTGCTCATTTCCGGAGAAAAGAATAGAAAGTATTCGTTTTTATTATCGTATTTTTCCAAACCCCGGATAAATTGAGAGGTGAACCGTCCCATTCCGTCTTGAAGCGTCCGCAAATTAATAAAATCCAATCCGATTTTAAGCATTTGCATCTCTCCGAAATCCGGCGGCATTGAGGAAGTGGCCCGCCAGGATGCGGAAAATTTTTATGACCGATAACATCATGGCATCCGGCCTCCGGACGTATTCCCCATAGTGCTTAATTAAAATTTTACGGGCCGATTCAGCAAAAAGCAGCCGGTCGGTTGATAGGCTTTGCGGGGTGAAATAGGAGAAAACCAGAGTCTTGTCAATAAACTCAAACAGGAAATATTTGGATATTCTCATCCACATATCCCACTCTTCCAGCGCGGCTAAATGCGGATCAAAAACACCGCACCGGTCAAAGCATTCTTTTCTGACCAGAGCCGCCGGCGTTGGGACATTGTAGTATCCCAGGATCATATTTCTATATAAATCGCCGCGCCGCTTAATGTCCGGAGAGGGGATTAAATAATGCCGTGCGCTGTAAATCCTTTCAGTCAAACAATAAACAATCCCTACTCTGCTGTTCGATCTATCCATCACCTCAACCTGGCGGGCCAGTTTTTCCGGATGCCACTGGTCATCGCTGTCCAAAAACGCCACATACTCCCCTTCAGCCTGTTTGATGCCGGCATTGCGGGCGGCGGCGGCGCCCATGTTTTTTTTAAAAAAAATATAGCGGAGCCTTTCGTCCTTGAAGCTCTGCACAATAGCGCCGGTATTGTCTTCCGAGGCATCATCGATGATTATGATCTCAAAATAGGGATACGTCTGCTGCAGGGCGCTTTTGAGAGCACGCGTCAGCAGTTCGGCCCGGTTGCGAGTGGGGATGATCACGCTGACTTTACTCTTCATTTTGGCGCGCCCGATTTCATGGATTGATATATATTTTCCTTAATGAGATTTAGGATTTCATAATTGAACAGCCGGACGGACAGGAATGTCAATAATAAATAGATCACTATACTTGCCGTAAGAGCGGCGGCAAAAGATAAGAATCCTTCTCCCATAAGGCTTTTCATGAGGATGACCAACAGGACGGCGGCGGCGGTATTTATAACCGGCACATAGACGGCGCTAATAAATTCTTTAAAAGTGCTCCCGGTTTCTTTTATCGCATGCGTGCTGAATCCGATGTTGGCAGCAAAAATGCTGGCGACGACTGCGAGCGAAGCCCCGGTTAACCCCCATCTCATTGCCAAGGGATATATCAGCCCGGCCAAAACGGCCAGCCGGACGATCTGCCATATAGTATCAAGCTTGGGTTTTCCGATGGCGTAAAACACCGGTCCGGCGGTTAAGGCGAATGAACGGAAAAGCCCCGCGAAAATGAGAACTTTGATTACGGGGACAATCGGCATCCACTGTTTCCCCAGCAAAAGGGCGGTAAGGTCTGATGCGAATATAAAGATTGCGCCAGCGAGAGGAAAAGATAAAAAGGCAACCACTCTGAGGACATTTAAATAGGCGGTTTTTAATCTGTCTTTATCATCCTGCAGTTTGGCGTAAGCGGGAAATGTGACCTGCGAGATAATGTGGGTGATTTCTGTTGAGGGGGTATTGGATATTTTATAAGCGATTTGGTAGAAACCCAGCATGGTGACGCCCAAGAATTTCCCCACAAAAAAATCATCTCCTTGAGTGATCAGAAAAGCCAAAGCGACCGAACCCAAAACCCATTTCCCATAGCGAAATAGTGTTTTGATTTTATCGGGATTGAATTCAAATTTAGGACGGTACACATCTATCACATAACTGGCGACAACCCGGGCTGCGTGCCCGGCGACAAAGCCCAAAACAAGCGCCCAGATGCTGCGGTAAATCAAGACCACAATCAAGGCAACCAGAAAGTCCACGAAGGTTCCGGCGATTTGATAGATGAATTGCTTATGAAATTTCAGATCTTTCTTGAAGTAAATAACACTGATATTGGTTAACCCCTGAAGAAAAAGCGATAAGCCCATGACTTGAATAATCGATATGGCCTGGTGCGAATCAAACAGTTCCGCCACAAGCGGAGCCGCAGCAAAAACGGCGGCATAAAGAAATACGCCTCTTATAAACATCAGCGTCCAGGCTGAATCAAGATAATCTTCGGCATTTTCTTTTTTTTGAATCAGCGCTTCATAAAAACCGCTCTGAGAAAATGTGTCAAATGCGGCGACGGTCAGCATAGCGATTCCCATCAAGCCGAAATCCCGGGGAGAGAGCAGCCGGGCCAGAATGATGATGCGGCCGAAATAAAAAATTTGGTGGACAAACCGAATACCGAAGACCCAAGCACCGCTTTTTATGGTCCGGCTGGATATCGATTCCATTTCTGTTCTTTACCCTCAAAATCCGCTCTATTATACAATGGCGTCATAATCATCACAAACTCTTCACATTTCCGTAACACATCCGCTTCCAGACTTCACATATATTGCATTTGTGGTGATGAGATTCTTTCATTCTTTATCTGGATTTTGATTCGGGAGAAGAATAAATGGGTATGGGTGAAAATGGAAGTTTGATGGCGAGTGCCGGCGATGCGCAAAGGGGCAAAGTGCCGGCGCAGCCTCCGGTATGGATCGGTTTTATTTTAGGCTTCGTGGTGATGGGAGCAGAGATTGCGGCAAGTTCCGGCGATTTGTCGGAAGATTCATTGCTGCTGATTCTTGGGTTGGCTTTGATAATCGTGGCTTTTTTCCTCTATTGCGTCTATAAGCTGCATAAAATTCTAAAGGTCATGACCAACGGAGATTATCCTATTTCTCCTGGGGAGTCGGTCGGTTACCATTTTCTCCCCATATACAATTTCATTTGGATATTCAAATGGCCGTCTGCATTTTCGCAATATATCAACCAATCCAAGGTGACTCAAATGGCACCGGGCTGGGTTCTGGGCTTGCTTCTATTTTTTGCCGGCTTGGTGGTAGACCGGCTGGTTCCGACCCTTGCTGTCTTTATGCAATTCGGAGTCATCGGATACATGAGCTTCAAGCTGGGTGAACATGCAGCGGGATTGACCGGTTCATCTTCCTCCCTGCCGGATGAAGATATGCAGCCGCCCGCAACTCAACCCGTTCCGGCCTCGCCGCTGGGTATTTCCGGCCAGGCTTCTCCGGCTGTCGTTGATTCTCCGGAACGAAAAAAAACTCAGGCCAGTCATTTTGCCGAAGCGGACAAGAGCTCAATCGGCGGAGACCTGCCCATCTCTGAAAAAAAAGAAGATCAGCCGAAAAATCAAGCTTCTCGCTCCGGCGCAATGAACCAAGAAGAAACACCTTCTCCACCCTCCTCTCGTGAAAATGAAAAAGCCGGGCATTTTCGCGAAACCCAGACCTTTTGCACGCCTCCGCATTTTGGCCTTGGCCGCGGCGCTCAATTTGCCGGCCGCTACCTGGTGATTGAAGAATTGGGGCAGGGGGGAATGGGAAAGGTCTACCGGGTGGAAGACACAAAAATCAATGAGGATGTGGCCCTTAAGTTCTTAAAGCCGGATATTTCTTCCAATAAACTAAGTATCGAGCGCTTCCGTAATGAACTCAAGCTGGCCCGGAAAATTTCCCATAAAAATGTTTGCCGGATGTATCATTTCGGGGAATCAGACGGCTGTCTTTTTATGACTATGGAGTATGTGCCGGGGGAAGATTTGACTTGCACACTGCGCCGGGTGGGCCCGCTCAGCCCGGCTAAGGCTGTATTTATCGCCGGTCAGATCATCGATGGGCTGATGGAAGCTCACCGGCTGGGGGTCATACACCGGGACCTTAAGCCCAAAAACATCATGATCGACAGGGAAGGCAGTGTGCGTATTATGGATTTCGGCATTGCGCGGATTCTGAATGTCAAAGGTGTCACGACAGCCGGCACGCTAGTCGGAACTCCGGAATACATGGCACCTGAACAAGCGTCCGGAAAGCGGGTGGACCGCCGGTCAGACATCTATGCTTTGGGGATTATACTCTATGAGATGGTCACCGGACAGGTTCCATTTCAAGGAGAAACGGCATTATCGACAGCGTGGAAACACCAGCATGAAGAACCCCGTCGTCCCGAAGCTCTCAATGATCAGATATTTCCGGAATTAAGCCGGATCATAATGAAGTGTTTGGAGAAAAGACCGGAAAAACGATACCAGGAGGCTTCCGACCTTAAAGCCGATCTGGAAGCCATCCATTCCATGCTTCCCCAGACGGATAAAATCATTCCAGAGAAAAAATCATCACTGGAAAGAATCCGGACACTGCTGACTTCCCGGAAAATCCGGATCCCTGCGGCCGCCGCGGGTATTCTAGGCGCCGCCGCAGTCATATGGCTCGTTTTTTTGAGCTCCGAATCCGGCAGCGATCAAGCTCCAGCCGGGATGTTATCTTCCCCGGCTGAAATGGATCCTCTGGCTGCCGGCCGCACGGCGCTGGGAGAAGGGGATTATAAATTGGCATTGGTGCGTTTCAGACAAGCTGCTGAAAATAAAGACACTGCCTATTCCGCCCGGATCAGCCTTGGCGATGTATTCCGGGAGCAGGGAAATAATGACGCTGCTGTCGAGGAGTATGAGCGGGCCATCGCGCTGGAAAGACACAATCCCACCGCATATCTTCGATTGGGGAGTCTATTCGAGGGCAGCGCACAAAATGAAATTGCCGCTTATTATTATCGAAGATTTCTCAATGCCGCACCGGAACATCCGCAGA
Source organism: uncultured Eubacteriales bacterium (assembly GCA_964427225.1). Taxonomy (GTDB): domain Bacteria; phylum Acidobacteriota; class Aminicenantia; order Aminicenantales; family Aminicenantaceae; genus CAYRTV01. Next base: position 5,113 of record CAYRTV010000064.1, on the reverse strand, counting down.
GGAAAGAATTTGAAAATAAAATCAGTGTCGCCGATTCCAAGAAGCCGGCCGAAAAAGAAAAGTCGGTCCCATCCGGGCCTTCGGTCAATGACCTAACGGAACGGGGCATAAAAGCATTTGAGGAAGGAAACTATACCACCTGTATTGCCTGGATGGATTCGGTGCTGAAACAGAATCCGGGCAGCAGCCGGGCTTTGGAATATAAACGGCGGGCACAGGAAGAATGGATACAGCCGCAGATTGAGGATCTTTTAAACGGCTACCGCTCGGCGCTCGAAGCCGGGACCTTGGCCGGTTTTTATGAAAAATATTGCCTGCCGGAATCCCTTTCCCGAATCAAAACCGAAGCTGAGTTGATTGCCCGCACTTATTCCGGTCTTCAGGGCTTTGTCTCGGATGTGGACATTCATTTATTGGAGGAAAGCCGTGCCCGGGCAAAATTTACGCATATCATCACCGGCACTTCCCGGGACAGCGGAGTTAAATCCGTGCTTTTTGAGGGAGAAGTAACCTGGGAATTAGTCAGAAAAAAAATGGGCTGGAAAATCAATGAAATAACTTCCAGTTCTACAAGATGAGAACCAAGAAAAAGGAGGAAGCATGAACAATCGGACAGGCCGAAAATGGGTATGGGGATTGGTGATCCTTGTTTTTGTCGGCACCGGATTTATGTATTCTCAAAATACAAAAATCCGGGTCATGGTCAAAGACGCCAGTGTAAGGGCGGAAGCAAAAATAAGCAGCCAGGCAATCAGTTCACCGCCGCTGGGCAGTGTGCTGGAAGTCGTCAACAAGAATCTTCCCTGGTATGAAGTCAAAGTCAAAACCCAAATGGGAGTAGAGGTGACCGGGTTTATCCATGAGATGTATGTCGATGAGATGGGTGCGGCTCCGCCGGAAAAAGAAACGGAGTCCGAAGAACCTGCTGTTAAAGAAGAAACCAAGGCAAAGGAAAAGGAAGGCATAGAGCGAACTCAAGAGCAGCAACCGGAACAAGTCACATATGACCTTAAGAAGCGAGATGAAGACTCAACGCAACAGTTTCCTAAGGCCGGATTGTCTCTTATGGGAGGCATCACCTCCGGGAATTTTCTTAATGGATCCAGCTCCTATTCGGAGAATTGGAGTTATTATTCCCTCGATGAGGTGAATGAAAGCGGTACCATCAACCATTCGCTTGGATCGCCTGCCGGATTCGGAGCGGCTTTTCACTATTTATTTTTCGGGGGATTTGGAATGCAGATTAGAGCGGATATAAATGGTAAAGAGGAGATTAAAGATGATCTAAGCAACTGGGGTCAAAGCTGGACCTGGTCTTCAGGCCGGGGGCCGTATAATATGGAAGGAGAATGGGGTGTTAGCGGCAATTTATCCATTTCCACCTTCAGCTTCAACTTGATTTACCAGCTGCAGCAGAGTCAGATGTTCCAGCCCTTTATCAGCGGGGGCGTTTCCTATTTTTCCGGAAAATCGGAGATAAGCACCACGCGGGGATACGGCATATCATTTTTCAGTGACGATTATGAATGGCAGTACATTGATTATTTTGAGATTCCGGTTAATGCGGACGCGGATCTCAGCGGAATCGGCTTCAACATCGGGGGAGGACTGAATTTGATGTTCACCAGAAATATCGGCCTGACAATAAACGGCGTTTATTTTATAAAATCAGCCGTTACCCAAGAATGGTCAGCCAACCCGGGGCAATATGATTTGATCAATCATACCCAATACTACATGGATATTACTGCGGACGAGGCTGCGGAAATCGCCGGTCAACTCGACCCCATAGAGATCAATCCTTCTTTCTTTAAGGTTCAGGGCGGCATAACCATCGGTTTTTAGATGCAGATTTTGTGAAAATAAAGGATAAAAGCATGCAGAATATATATTTAAAAACATTCTTTCTTTTATTACTGGTTGCCGGATTGGCTGTATCCCCTGCATCCGGGTATGAGGATATTGAAATCACCGTTGTCGCGGAAAAAGCACCAGTCCGGTTAAACCCCGATTCAACTTCACCCGTTATCGAGACCCTCCAGCGGGGGGCGGTTGTAAAATCAATGGAAAAAAGCGGGGAGTGGTATGCCGTTGAGCTGCTGGACAGCGAACAAGGCTATTCCCGGATGGGCTATATTCACCAATCCCAGGTGAGATCGGCTGCTGAAGCGGAACCGGAAGCGGCGGACCGGCCGGAACAGAGCCGTCCGAGAAGCGCAGTCCGGAGACCCGCAGTCACCGCGCAGCCGGCCCGTCAGCAGCGGACGGGAGCCAACCGGCTTTACGTCAACGGTAATTTCGGTTTCGGCATCGGTTTTTCAAAAATTAAGGTTGGTTCCGAGTACCGGGACGGAGAGAAATCCGGTGACATAAACATCCACCCCGGGGGAGGAGCGGCTCTCCGGATTGCCTTGGGTTACCGATTTTTAAACACTTTGATGTTTGAGCTGGGAGTCAATTACCAGACATCGGGAGAATCATTTGCCAATGGAAAAGTATATTTCAGCCGGGTGCCCATAAGTGCTGAAATTAAATATTTGTTTCCGGGTGATTCTTTCCGGATTTTTGCCGGGGCGGGACCGGTTTTCTTTCTGGGGGCAAATTTGGATTTAGAAGAGGATAACCGGGATTCTTATATAAGCTATAATTCTCCGTTTGGAATTATTGCGGAAATAGGCGGCACCACGGAAGAGCCCGGCAAATCACTTTACTTTTTTGGGTCTGCCGGATATATGGGTGCCTTCGGTGAATATTCCTGGCAGGACTCAAGTTTTTTGCCCGTTTACAGGCTGAGGGATTTTTCCGCCCATGGAATTTTTCTCAATATTGGAATCGGATATTTTCTGAATTAAGATTTTTATTACCTGCTTGACTCAGAATTTTCTCTATTGTGTAATAATCATCTGGTATGCAGACGTATATGCGCGGTAAATGTAAGGTTATTGCGGCCATTATTATGTTGGGCATATGCAGTTTATCTGCAGCCTCGGTTGACTCCTTTTCTTTTCTTCAGGAAACCCCACGCCATTTGCTGCAGCAAGGTCTTTACCAGGAAGACATCCGGGGAGATTTGGAAGCCGCCATACGGATTTACCGGGACATCATCGATCGGTATCCCAGGGATACTGAAACGGCAGCCCAAGCTCAGTACCGCATTGCCATGTGTTATGAAAAAATGGGGGATTTCCGGGCCGGCGATGCCTTCCGCAAAGTGGTCGCTGATTATCCGCAGCAATTTCAGTGGGTGGCCTTAGCGGAAGAAAAACTGAAAGTCCATCCCCTTCCTGAGATCAATCCTCTGGTCCGGTATTATTTCGAGCGGAATCCGCCTGATCCCATGACATCGATTTCTTATGACGGGCGATGGCTGGCCTATACGGACTGGTCGACAGGTAATTTGTGTCTGCGAAACCGGGAGACCGGACAGACCCGGATACTCACGAACATAAACGGATTTCAAGAGAAGACCTTTTATTTTCATCCGGTCTGGTCCCGGGACGGGTTTTTCCTCTCCTGCAGCAAGTACAAGGACTGGAACGAATGCGAACTCTATATAATCGATATTCGGACCAAAGAAAAAAAACGAATCTACGCAGGGAATAATGAGAAGCTTTATCCCCAAGATTGGGCGCCTGATAACAGTCAAATCTTATGTCATGTTATTTTTTCAGTCCCGGCAAGAACGGACGAGATGTTATATCTCATTTCTCTAGACGGCACCAGACAGAAGATTCTTGACCTTGGACTCTACAGCCGGGGAATGAAGTTTTCCCCCGAAGGTGAAGCCATCGCGTATGACCTGCTGGATGACGGAAGGCGCCATGTCTATGTTCATTTAATAGAGAGCGGCCGAAACATTCAAGTCACAACCGGCGCGGCCTCAAAAATGAGCTTTGACAGCCCGCGGTGGTCGGAAGACGGAAGACATTTGCTTTA
>CAYRTV010000064.1:0-1167 GCA_964427225.1 uncultured Eubacteriales bacterium | reverse complement strand
GGGGGGGCGGAAAGCGGGAAGACTTTTTTTTTCCGTTTACAACCGCCGCAACCGTTTTGACTTGTGGGTGGTTCCCGTTTCTGCAGGAAAACCCGCGGGTAAACCCCGTCTTGTCCATACGGATATCATTCAGGAGTTGTTGAAAATGACCGGAGTCGATCATACGGAATCATCCGTCCGCACCGCTCCTCCGGAATTTAATCGCCCGGCCACCGTATCATTTGAGGATGATTTTTCCAGCCCGGTATTAAACAAGGAATGGTCCGTTTTTGAATGGAATCAGCCCAACGTATATGGATATGATGATTTCGGTCGATTCTCGTTAAAGCATAATCCCGGCTATCTGCGCTATTATCCGGGACAAATCACGATTTTAGGGTCGGGCTCTCAATACCTGCCGGTATTTGATCCCTATTGGTATTGGTATTACCCGGCTTTAGAGATCTCGCGGCCGTTTGCAGGAGAACAATGGCTGCTTGAATTCAAAGTCAGTTATTCTTCAGTGCCCGGCATGAACTCCCGGTCCATATGTTCGGCCGTTTTTCTGAATCCGGATGACAATGCCGGTCCGAATATCCAAATCAACCGGATGCTGGGCAGTGATCAACTCCTCGTGTCGATTAAACGCTATTCTAAAGATCTGACGGAACCGGCTTGGCTTCTCAAGGAGGCTGATACGGATTATGGTTTTAACTTGACCTGTCGTTTCCGGATATATCGTGTGAATCACCTTATTCGGGTGGATGCCGCTCTGGAGGATGACGAATACAAAACAGTCTTGACGGCCGAAATCCCTTCGGAATTGCTGGGAACGGTTCAAAGGCTTTCATTTGCCGGAACAAGCTGGTATGTCCCGGCGCTGACGTATGCGGATTACGATTATGTGCGCCTGAGGCCGTTGAAAAATTCCGAAGTCCGCAAAATGAAAAAGCTTTTCACACAAAAAGGTGTGAAATGAATAAGGAACCCTCCAATCGAATCCGCATCCTTCTTCTTTTTTTCGCCGGCATTGTTATTCCCAGTGTTATTATGGGTTTTTTAGCTTACCGGGGCATTCAGAATGACCGCGCCTTAATGGAGAAACAGCGGCAACAGGAAAACCTGCGTCTTACCCGAGCCGCGGCCGAGGAGGTCGATACAGCGCTTTTTCGCATTGAAAAAAGCTTC
>CAYRTV010000063.1:9150-10361 GCA_964427225.1 uncultured Eubacteriales bacterium | reverse complement strand
GGTAGCGCTGGCTTCTGCGAAGGAAAGCAGTCGGCGGCAGCGGCCTTAATGATATAGACGCTAATGGGGGGCAAGGGAGCAAATCTCGGCAAAAACGGGGCCGCGCAATATTGGAAAAAAACCGGGGAATCATGATGCGGTGAACGAATTCATCGTTGGCGGATTTCAGAAATCGCCACATGTCCGGATAGTTTTCAGCAGCTAAAACGCTCAATTTATCTCCGGCGCCCACCCCATCCATATTGATAAGGCAAACGGTGTCTTCCAGGGGGAAAACAGGGTTGTCCACATAATATTTCGATCCGGCAACCCCTTGTTCTTCGGCTCCAAAACAGTTGAAGAGAATGGTCCTTTTCGGCCGGACCGGGCTCTTCATCAGCGCTTCGGCCAGCCCCATCATTACAGCGACCGCTGATGCGTTATCATTGGCGCCCGGCATGATTTCATAACATCTGCCTAAATGATCCAGATGCCCTCCGATCATTATGACTTCGTCGCTGAATTCAATGTCATCTCCCGGTATGGCCGCCAAGACATTATATCCGATGCCGTTGGGATGATGCTCGGTTGTATTTTTGATTGTGAATACCTTGCCTGTGGAAAAAGAACGCGGTTCCAGATTGTCCCGGATGGCTTTGACGATCTCAGCGTGATCTTTGCCGGTCCCGGCGAAAATATCATTCACAACCGTCTCGCCGACATGGGTATAAATAAAATCCTCAATATAATCATTGTTGGGATTGCCGATGGGGTAATTATAAAGCATCCCCTTAGCCCCGTGTGCAGCCGCGTTCTTGAGTTTGTATTGATGGAAGGAATAGGGCCGCCAATCCATGAATGTGTCCTCTCCCCTCCCCGGGCTGACCGGAGCTTCGCGTTCCATCAAAACGATTTTGCCTTCCACATCCACCCCTGCATATTCATCGAAGCCAAGTTCCGGAGCGGTTATGCCGTAACCCACATACACCACTTCCGCGGTCACTTCTCCGGAACCGGATGTCGACCCGGGAATGAATTCTTCCTCATAACGGTAGTCCTTAATAACCCTTTCTCCATTCACCAGCAAGTGCATATGCAAAAAACATTCCGGAAAGACTAGTGTATAGGGATTGGGAAAGGCCTGCAGATAGGCGTCGTTGTCTCCCTCCGGCAGCAGCCCCCAATCCTCGAAATGCCGGCTGACCCATTCCGCGCTTGTATTGTAACCGGGG
>CAYRTV010000063.1:0-9050 GCA_964427225.1 uncultured Eubacteriales bacterium | reverse complement strand
AACCGGGGAGAAGAACGGCTGCAGAATCATCATTCCCGCCAACGCGATGGTTATCCTATTCATTATTTTATTCTTCATTTGTCCCTCCCGATTTATATATTATCCACTATCTTGCCAACGGAATCCAGACAAAAAAATAGAGTCCGTCTAAGTCTATCTAAGTCTTTCTAGGCTATTTGGTCTGTTTGGTCTATTTTGAGTTCTGAGTCTTGCAGTAAATCTTGCTTATCATGCCGTATTTTGGTATTTTGACCTTTCAATTCCAACCTAATTTTTAAGGAGGAAACACATGCTTAAACATATTCTTTTAGGATTGACTGTGACGGCTTTACTCATGGCTGCCGGCTCAACCGGGCTTTCTGCCCAGGACACGGTTCAAGTCGTCATAAAAACCACCAAAGGGGATATGACGATTGAACTGTATCCGAATAAGGCTCCCAAGACGGTCGAAAATTTCCTCTCTTATGTCGAGGACGACTTTTACGAAGGGACCATTTTCCACCGGGTTATTAAAGGATTCATGATTCAAGGCGGAGGCCTGACTCCGGAGTTGAATGAAAAACCGACTAAACCTCCCGTAGAAAATGAAGCCGACAATGGGCTTAAAAACAAAAAACACACCATTGCCATGGCGCGCACCATGGATCCCCACAGTGCCACGGCCCAGTTTTTCATCAATCATGCGGACAACTCTTTTCTGGACCATACCAGCAAAACCGCCGACGGCTGGGGCTACTGCGTATTTGGAAAAGTCATGGATGGCCAAGACGTCGTGGAAGCCATTGCCAATACGCCGACCATGACAAGAAAAGGCATGCGGGATGTTCCGCGAGAAACCATAGAAATACTTTCGGTTGAAAAAAAATAGTTAAAAGCATTCCATGTTCGACTGGATCTTTGCCTTTTTTCATCTTTTTCTTTTTTTGGGGCTTATCGGTTATGCTGTTTATTCCCTTGCCATCGGAAATACAACGCGTTTTTTTATTTTATCCGGAGGTTTGATTCTTTACTATCTGCTGGTGCTGCATAAAGGAGTAAGGAGCGAAATCAAACGGCGCCGCGGCCAAAATACTGAAAGGAAAAGCTGATGCCAGTGGGCGGGATGATCCGGTCGATCGCTAACATCGTCTGGGGACCCCAGACCCTTGTGATTATTCTTGGGGCCGGGTTATACCTTTCCCTCCGGCTCCGCTTTATTCAGCTTCGCCGCATCGGTCTTTCTTTCCGGCTCATTGGGAAAAAAGGGTATGGCGAAAGCGGGACTCCCGAAACCGGGGATATCTCGCCTTTCCAAGCCCTTACCACCTCTCTGGCGGCAGTTATCGGAAACGGCAATATCGCCGGAGTCTGCACCGCCATTGCCATGGGAGGGCCGGGAGCTGTTTTTTGGATGTGGCTGTCCGCTTTTCTGGGAATGGGAATCAAAATGGTTGAAACCGTACTGGGCCAAAAATTCCGGAAAATCATGCCGGACGGCACAGTCGCGGGCGGACCGATGTATTACATCAGCCAAGGGCTGAAACTGCCGTGGATAGCAGGTGCCTTTGCTTTATTTATGGGCAGCAAAGCCTTGTTTTCCATCCCGATTGTGCAATCAAATTCCATCACTCTGGTCCTGAATACACAGTTCGGATTTCCGCCCTGGGCCTCCGGTCTGGGCCTGGCATTCCTCACCTTGCTCGTCACCATAGGCGGCATTAAAGTCATTGGACGCGTGACTGAATTTTTAAGCCCTTTTATGGTTCTGCTTTATATTTTCGGGGCGCTGATCACGATCATCGCTTTCGCCGAGCGCCTGCCCCAGGCTTTTTCCATGATTATCATTGGTGCATTTAATCCGGGGGCTGTAACCGGAGGAGTCGCCGGCGCCACTGTGGCCCGCGCCGTCCGATATGGAATGGCCCGCGGCACTTACTCCAATGAAGCCGGAATCGGAACCGCAGCCGTGCTGCATGCGTCCGCCCGGACCAGTGAACCCGCCCGCCAGGCCTTTCTCGGGGCTCTCGATGTATTCATAGACACTATCATTATCTGCAGCCTGACAGCCCTGGCTGTCATCTGCTCGGGGGCGTGGACGCAAAGCACCAGCACCGCCATGACGGCAAATGCCTTCAATTCGGCTCTTCCTCAAATCGGAGGCTTGATCGTCGCCGCCAGTTCATTTTTATTCGGATATTCCAGCTTGATTTCCGTCAGTTATTACGGAAAAATCGCTTTTAAATATTTATTGGGCACCTGGATCAACCTGCCTTATGACTGGATTTTCGGAATTTTCATTGTGGTGGGGGCCGTTGTCCAGGTCGAAGTTGCGTGGTCGATGGGAGACATGGTCAATGGGCTAATGGTTATCACCAATCTGGTCGGTATTTTGGGGCTATCCACCCTGGCGGTCACCACGATCAGAAATTATGTTAAGAAGCTTTCCTCCGCATCATGATATGGCACGATCGCTTGGCTTGCATTTATAAAATGCGCAAAACGCAAAACGTAAAACGCAAAACGCCTAAAAACATATGCGAGCATTCACTGAAAGTAATTAAACTAAGCGTATCGATTTACGATTCACAATTCACAATCCTTCTGAGAAAAAAGTATAAAATATGGCAAAAATATAGCAATTTTTTTATGAATAAGTCAGGAATGAAAGGAGTTAATATGATGAAACAAAAAACAATATCTTTGATTCTGGGGCTTCTGATGATTTCGATGCCGGCAGCAGCGGAAACACAGGATCTGTCCAAAGGAATCAACACCATTTCACCGGAAAAGGTTTATAGCTATGTCAAAACCATGGCTGCGCCGAAATATGCAGGACGTTTTACCGGGCATGAAGGATACACTGCAGCCGCGGAATGGGCCGCGGGGCTTTTCCGGAAATGGGGACTGAAACCGGTCGAAGGCGGGTATTTACAGCCGTTCCCATCCCCATTCACGCATATCAAAAGCGCTCAAATGACTTTGCTGATGGAGGGTGATGAGCAAACTTCCCAGGAACTGGAAGCGGAAGCGGATTTTCTTCCCATGCTGGCCAGCGACAGCGGCGACCGGACGGCTGAAGCTGTTTTCGCCGGCTGGGGCATTCACGCTCCGGAACTCGGATATGATGATTATCACGCAGTGGATGTATCGGGGAAATTTGTTCTCTGTTTCCGGGGGACGCCGGACCGCAGCGACGACCGTTTTCAAAAACATGATGAACACCGCCACCGCATGCAGACCGCCAAAGACATGGGCGCCGCTGGCTTGATTTATATCTATCCGGGCCCTTTGGCAAATCCCAATATGGATTGGATTCAGGACTTCATGCCGGCGCTCATCAGTGAAAATGTCTTCGACAAAATATTAAAAGAAAGGGGAACCACTTCAGATGCCCTTAGAAAAGACTTGCTGACCTACAAAAGGCCGGTCTCTTTCCCGCTTCATTCAAAGATCCGCTTTAAAGTGCAATCCGAACACTTTCCCGGGGCTGAAGGATACAATGTGGCCGGCTACCTCGAAGGCTCCGATCCTCAGCTGAAAAATGAATGCCTGGTTTTCGGCGCCCACTTTGATCACTGCGGTGAGCACATGGGCATGCTTTTTCCCGGAGCGAATGACAATGCCAGCGGCAGCGCGGTGGTGATGGAGCTGGCCCGGGCATTTTCACAAATGAAGCCAAAACCAAGGCGTTCCGTGATGTTTGTCCTCTTTGGAGCGGAAGAAAAGGGCCTGCAGGGTTCTTCCTATTTCGTCGATCATATCCCCGGGCCTGTCACACAAATCGACGGCATGTTCAATTTCGATATGGTGGGTGAAGGAGACGGCGTCGGCTGCGCTTTGAGCCCCGAGCCGGATTCGATGGAAACCCTTCTTAAGCAAAGCGATGAACATGTGGGTATTCTGCAAAGAATCCGTTATCTCCGCGGGGTCGGGGTGAGAGGATCGGATTATGCTCCTTTTTATCAAAAGGGAATTCCCTGTATATCATTCGCATCCAACGGTCCGCATTTGGCATATCATAAGACCGGAGATACCATTTACCGGGTAAACCCTGACATTATGGCGGACATCGCCCGCCTGGCCTTTATCGCCGGATATTCCTGGGCGGACCGGTGAGTTAAAATAACACACTCAAATCAGGTTCACTTTTTATAATATCCTCCCTTGATCTTTATTAATACTCATGATATTATTAAAATCCGGCCTGGAATAATAGCGGGTATTGAACAATTCTCGAACATAAAGGGAGAATATTGATGAGAAAAAAACTATTTCTAGTGGCGATCCTGGCTGTTTTTTCTGCTTCCTGTGCTGTCGCTCCCGTCACCAGCGGGTTTTTGGGGCGCTCATACGGAAAGGGAAATCTGGCCGTGGACGGAGGGGGCATTATCCTCGGCACAGCCGTTCCCTACTTTAAAGCCGGATATGGAATCGGCGCGAATCTTGATTTGGGGCTTCAATATGATTTTCTTGCCATAGGCTTATTCGGCCGGTATTCTTTTATCAACAAAAAAGAGGGCTTTTCTTTAGCCGGGCTTGCCAGCGTCGGCAGCACCGCTGAAGGATCTTATGTTTACACCGGCCCCGCTCTTTCCTATAAAGCAGGATTTATTGAACCGTATTTTGTCGGCCGTTTCAACTATGTCAATTATGACGAAAGCGACACCCAAACTGGAATTGAATTCGATTCCGGCAGCTACAGCTATCTGCAATTCAACGCCGGAAGTGTATTTTGGATCTCACCTTCAGTGGGCGCCAATGTTGAATTTGCATTTTTTTCCGGAAGTACGGGTTCAGCTGATTTAGTCGGCCCGCTGGTATCAGGCGGCCTTAAATTCCGGTTCTAACGAATGACGCGGCCTTCTCCCCGGGAAATTTCAACTCCCCCTGATCCAGCACTTTGAATGATGACATCCCGCTGAACGCGATCAACCATAATCGACCCGGATCCATCCTGTATCGTCACATCACCAAAAGCTTCATCCACCCGGATGGAGCCCGAACCGTCTTCAATATCAACCAAGCCCCCGACCATTTCCAAACTGATTTCTCCGGAACCATCATCAATTTCGACATCGCCCCCAATATCAACGCATTCAATTTCTCCAGAGCCGTCATCAATCCGGACATTGCCTGTCATTTTCCGAATCATCATATTTCCTGATCCATCATCAACTTCGATATGATTGTGAATATTATCGATCCAAATGGCCCCGGAACCATCCTCTATCTGCATGGCTAATTTTGAAGGCATGCGGACTGTCAAATTGATTTCCCGGCTTCCCCACGAAAAAAGAGAAAATTTAGAATCAATATCCGCAATTAAATGGGCCGTATCTCCCCTCTTTTCAAGAGATAACCGTAACCGGTCCCGCATAAAGCCTTCCGCTTTCCGCTTACTCATCCCGTCTAAAATAATCTCCGCTTCAACCTCAATTTCATCTCTATTCGTTTCTCCAGAAATCTTCAGGAATCCTGCTCCGCAGTCGACATCAAATTTTTCAATTCCCCGGGCATCAAGGGTTAAATGTTTGATGTTTTGTACAGGAAAAACCTCTAAAGAAACAAACAATACCAGCATAACGATCAAAACAGCGGTTTTTATGATTTTTACCATCATCTCCTCCTATTCACCTGAATGTTTACGCTTGGAAAATTCATCGCCGCAAACGTACATCCATGGCAATCTCTCTGTAAATAATTATGGTTAATGTGCTTGATTATTTATAAAAATTCAGCACTCATTTATACAGACGTATGCACTCTTAAAAAGGTTCATTTTAAACTGTGATTTGTAATTAAAAAATCGGGAATCGTGAAACGAAAAACGCTTACAACCCGCTCGCTGCACGTCTCAAAGTGATATTAGTGATAATGAATTAAGGGAAGAGGATTTCAAATAAATAAAAAGTCGCGGCTAAATACACCGCCGCGGAGATATTCAGGAAGAATCCCCGGAAAAGCATTTTCTTTAGAGAAATACCCGGAATACCAGCATAGGATACGGCATTAACCGAAGTGGCGATGGGCGTCATGAATGCTCCATTAGAGGCCACAGCGAGGGAAAGGAGCAAAAAAAGCGGATTGAATCCACCTGATACGGCTAATCCCGTGAGGATGGGAAAGGTAACCAAAACGACGGTTGTATTGCTTACGACTTCTGTGAGAAAAATGGATGTCAGGATTACCATGAAAAAGAGCCAAAACAACTGACTTTTCCCCTGAAAAACGAACAAGCCGGAAGCCATGTCTTCTAAAAAATGAAAAACATAGCCATCGATCTGTGGCGTAGCCGGATCATTGCCCAAATTGATCAAGAACAACAAAACAATCAAAACCATCCCCATAAAGGTTAATCCAAAAAACGGCAGATCGTAAATAATCCGGTTCGCGGATATAAACGCATGCCGATTGACCTGACGCAAATCCCCCCAGACCCGGTGGAATAAGCGGCTCCAGACAGCATTGAATAATCCTTCCATCCCCTTATCAACCTGGCTTGCCTCATGCCTCTGCTGCAAATGAAACCTTTGTTTAATGTCCTTATAAGTTTCATTAAAAAAGATGACGGGAAAGAGGAAACAGATCATGAGAAAAAAAACAATATTTTTCATAAGAACAGTCCAATTGAATCTCCCCCTTGGGACCATAAAAGCGAAGAAAATAAAAAGAATCAGATAAACGATGAACAGAATATCAATCATATTAAACCGCCCCCAAACAGGGTCAGGGCAAAGGAAAAACTGCAAAGCGGTCAAAATAATGAAAAGAATGAGATTCAGAAAAAAAAAGGCACTCATTTTTTTCAGGGGACGAACAGGGGCCGAAGCCTCCGGCATCAGAAACTGTCCGGCGGCGGCTAATTTTCGTTCTCCGGGCTTCAGCATCAGCCTTGCAGCGCCGAGCAAGAGCAAGCTGACCGGAATACCGATAATGAGCCATGAAAAATACGTGATATAGCGGCTGTCCTGAACACTCAGCATCTCCATATAACTGACTGAAACAATATTCAGGTAAGTTCCGGTCAAAGATCCCATTCCTCCGATATTCGCGCCATAAATCAATGCCAGAATAAAATGAGTGCCGGTCCGGTGCCGCAGAGAGGTGTCTTGTATCCCGGAAACCAACCCGCCGATAACCGGAATCATGGTGATGGCGACCACCGTATTGGAAAAAAACAGAGATAAGGCATAAGAAATAAATAAGATGCCGTTAACGAGTGCAGATATGGTATTGCGCGCATGTCCGATGATCCTGCGGATAAACACGTGATGGAGGCGGGAATCCACCAGTAAACGCGAGATCAGAAAGCTGATCGTTAATAAAATTAGATTATGCAGCCAGTTCATATCCTAATCCTGAGAAAACGCACAGCACTTCCGGCTGCAGCCTGCTGTCAGCCTTTTTCACGGGAGGCTTAGGCTCGGAATTCATCCATACGCCCGAAGCAGAATCCGGATGGCCCGTCTGTTGATAAAATTCTATATATACAGTCCCTTATTATTCACGGGCCGGGACTTCTCAGATGCGCAGCCTTGAATTGAATTTATTTAAAAGTAATGGAAAAGCTGTTCAAGACTGTTTCTTTAAAGTCACATCTCCGGTTGCGCCCTGGGCGTCCCAGTATCCCGTCATCGTGTCGCCTTCCACTGTTAAATCAAAATAGACATACTGACCGCCGCCCATATGAAAACTAAAAGTCACCTTACCGTCCTCGTATTCAAAATCTTCACAAAGTGTATTTGCCGCGTATCCGGCCGAATCGGAAAACTCAGCGGAATATTCTCCTTCTTCCTTGGTTATTTTCAAGGTCAATTTATCCTGTCCGTAATCAGGAACATACGTTTCGCCATCCCACACTCCAGTGATATCCGTTTCCGTGTTTGCCGTTAAAGAAAAAACCATAATGGCGGTTAAAGCTAAAATCAAGAAAAGATATTTTTTCATGACAGACCTCCTTTTCATACATATTATACGGATTTTGGAACGTTGAGGTTCAGGGATATATGAATTTTATTTTAGTTTGGCTAAAATTCTTTCCCGGTAACGGAAAAATGGAATGAGAACCAGAATAATCAAGAGCAAAAAAAGAAAGTAAAACTCATCCAGGCCCTGCTGTATATTATGTGCGGATAAGATCAAACTCCGCTGGATATGAATGAACATAACTTGAAAAAAAATGAGTATTAAGTAAACAAACTCTCTCAAGCGGCTTTTCGTCCATTTTTGAGATTCCCTTACCGCACGAATATCCGGGAGAAAGAAAAAAAGCAACGCAAATAAGGTCTGCGCCGCAGGATAAATAAAAAACAGAGGCGTTTTAGCCACCAGAATCCGTGGAGTGGATAAATAATTCAGCCATAAAGAGATTTTGTCAGGCAGACGGGGATAAGCATAAAAGGCCAGAACCCAGCCCGTTGCAATGAGCACAATATTGAAAAAAAGCAGCAGCCAGTTCTTTTTATCCACTTATCAATTTTAATGGAATCGCTCATATATCGCAATTGGGACAATCCGATGCACCAAACGGGCATCATTGACTTGTTGGAAAAAATCCTCTATGTTCTTGTGTGAATGCGTAACAGGTCCTTTGGAGCATAAGGAATGCAAGTCAAAATAAAAGTTCGATCCGGACCGGATAATCCTCCCCGCCTTACTTTCATTCTGTTTTGCCTTATCATTTTTGTTCTGCATATCACTTTGGCTTTGATTCCAAAACAAAAATCCGCTGCCGCTACCGCCCCCGCTGAACCAGACAATTTTGGGGTGGAGCTTCCTGCAGAGGAAGATTCGGCCCCAGAATTAAAAGAATACCGGCAGATCATTCAAAGGGGAGAAACACTGTCGGATATTCTGCCGAAGTACAATTTCACAGCACAGGACATCCACAGGCTTAGGGAGGAAACCAAATCCGTTTACGACCTGGCGAAAATCAAGTCGGGCCACAGCCTGCGCTTTTACTGCGACTCCGAAGGACAGACAGTCCGCATGGAGTATGATATCGATCAGGAGTCATATTTATGCGTTGAACTCCGGGAGGAGTCTTTTCAGGCTCAGGCCAAGGATTTTCC
>CAYRTV010000062.1:0-10455 GCA_964427225.1 uncultured Eubacteriales bacterium | reverse complement strand
GTGACGATTCCACCAGAACAGAAGAAAATATACGGCCGAGATCCCATAAACGATTAGAATGAAAGTGTATAAATGGGACAAAAGCGGGGAAACTTCAAAAAATGCGGATGTTCCATACTGGATAAAGATGACGGAAACAGCCAGGGAGGTGATAACCACCAGCCGCAGGATGATGAACCAAAACAGGTCTTTTCTTTTAATCTCCATCGTTTATTAGCCTGACCTATGCATAAAATAATTGCGGTGTTTTTGCTTTCTTTTCTTTCTTACGCTATTCATACTGTCCATTCAACGTTCATCTGAATGGGGATGACATTTGTATGGTGCCGCAGATCTCCGTATGGCATGTGGATTCATTCTCATTGTTCCGGGTGTGCTATGCACGTGCCCCGGGCACATGCTTCGGGTCTTCCCGTTTAGAACTGAGAAATCAGGCTGAAAATCGGCAGATACATGGCAACAATAATCGTTCCAACCATACCGCCGACAAACACCAGTAAAATCGGCTCCAGCACGGAAAGCAGAGCATTCACCGTAGCCTCCACTTCTTCATCATAAAAATCGGCCAATTTGGACAGCATTTCATCCAGGGTTCCTGTCGCTTCCCCAACTCCCACCATCTGGACCATCATAAACGGAAAATTGGGTTTTTCTTTTAAGGCGTCCGTTATGCTGGTTCCTTCGGCTACCATCGACCGGACCGTCATGAGGTCCTGTTCTATGATCACATTTCCAGCTGTCGTTGAGGTGATTTTGATGCTCTCCAGCATCGGGACTCCCCCGGAGAGAAGGGTGCTTAGGGTGCGGGTCACCCGGGATAACCCCACTTTCTTCAGCAGCGAGCCGAATAACGGCAGTTTCAGCGCAATCCGGTCAGTGACTTTAAGTCCATACTCCGATTTGCGGAAAAACCTGAATCCGATGATTAAAACGATGACTCCGACAAAAATCCACAGAATATTGTTTTGCACAAAGTGACTCAGGGTTAGAATAAAAGCTGTCAGGGCGGGCAGCTGGGCGCCCAATTCAATAAAAACACTGGCAAAAACAGGAATCACCTGCCACAACATGAAAATCACGACCACAATCGCAAAAACAACAATCACAGAGGGATAAATCATCGCCTGTCTGACTTGGGAACGCAGCTTGACGATCCGTTCCAGGAATTCGGACAGGCGGCGCAGCATGATATCCAGCGAACCGCTTTGTTCTCCCGACGCGATCAAATTACAGAAAAGATCATTGAAAACATTAGGGAACTTGCGGAGCGCCTGATTCAAGGTGGATCCGGCTTCCACATCTTCCCTGACCTTGATAATTACTTTTTTAAAGTATTTGTTTTTTGTTTGTTCCGCGAGAATATTGAGGCCCTGAATCAAAGGCAGTTCGGCATCGATCAGAACAGAGAGCTGCCGGCTGAAAACCGCCAGTTCCCTTTGTTTGACCTTTTTTCTCTCCAGGGCTGGAATTTTGATGTCCATGCCCTTGCGGGAAACATTCATAACATTGATCTGTTCCTGCTGCAGAACGGAAGTTAAATCGCGGACATTCCGGGCCCTTCGTTCACCCGCAACCAGATCACCGTAACGGTTTCGGCCTTTCCATGTAAAAACAGGCATGATTCCCCTCTTTTATTTTGTCATTTGCTGCGTTTTGAAATGGCTCTTTGTCACTCCCAAGCCTTCCTTACGCTGAATGATATCCGTCAATTCTTCGGCTTTGGATGTGGCATTCATGGCGGTTTCCAGTGTGATGGCCTTTTTCAAATACAAATTCGCCAGGGATTGATTATAAGTCTGCATGCCGAATTTTTCCTGCCCCATCTGCATCGTAGCATAGATCTGATGTATTTTGTTTTCCCGGATCAAATTCCGGATAGCTGAATTCGGAATTAAAATTTCAAGAGCCAACACCCGCCCCTGGCCGTCAGCCCGGGGAAGCAGAGATTGTGTGATCACACCTTCGAGGGTCATAGACAACATGATCCGTACTTGAGACTGGTATTGAGACGGGAAAATATCAATAATCCGGGAAATGGTTTCAACCGCCGAATTGGTATGCAGAGTGGAAAATGTCAAATGGCCGGTCTCAGCAACTCTTAAAGTGGCTTCGACTGTCTCTAAATCACGCATTTCTCCCACGAGAACCACATCGGGGTCTTCCCGGAGGACAGAACGAAGGGCATTGGTATAAGACAAAGTGTCCACCATCAGCTCTCTTTGGTTGATAATGGATTCCCGGGGAGTGAAAAAGTACTCAATGGGATCTTCGATGGTGACAATATGGACCTTCCGGTCCTTGTTGATGTGATTGATCAAGCAGGCCAGGGTGGTTGATTTACCGCAGCCGGTCGGGCCGGTCACCAATACCAAGCCTCTGGGAATATAACAAAGCTTGGCCAGGCGCTGGGGAAGCCCCAGTTCCGCGAAATTCCAGTTTGAAGGAGGCAGCCTCCTGAAAGCGCCGGCCACGGCTCCTTTCTGCATGAACACATTCCCGCGGAAACGGCCTAATTCCTTTATTCCGAAAGAAAAATCCAGTTCCAGCTTTTCTTCAAACTGTTTTTTTTGCCGGTCTGTCAGCAAACTGTAAACCAAATTTTTTGTCTGCGTCGGCGACAACACCGGGTAGTCGAGGGAAACAAGCGTTCCGTGCACCCGGACCCGGGGAGGAACATGGGTGGTGATATGTAAATCACTGGCGTCTTTTTCAACCGTCAGCTTCAGCAGCTCCTGGATGGTTACACTCATTTCGATACCTCCATATCTTTCACAGTCTCGCGCAAAACTTCCTCAATAGAAGTAACTCCCTGCTTAATTTTGTATAATCCACTCTGCCGCAGCGTCGTGGTTCCATTTTCCATCGCCTTTTTTTTTATTGCCTGGGAAGATCCTCTTCCCAAAATAAGATCTTTTATGCCTTCATCCACTTCCATGACTTCAAATAATCCGGTTCGTCCTTTATAACCGGTATTATGGCAGACACTGCAGCCGTTTGGTTTGTAGACTTTAATTTTTTCTGCGTCTTCCTTGGAATAACCAATGTCCATTAAAGCTTCCGGCGGCAGGTTATGTCTGGCTTTACATTCGCTGCATAACCGTCTCACCAACCGCTGAGCGACAATCAAATGTACGGAATCAGATACCAGAAATGGCTCGACATCCATATTGATTAAACGCAGTATCGTGCTGGCGGCATCGTTAGTGTGAATGGTGGAAAAAACCAAGTGACCAGTCAAAGCGGCCTTAATAGCGATATCAACCGTATCAAAGTCACGCATCTCTCCCACCAGCATGATATCCGGGTCCTGCCTTAGAAAGCTGCGCAAAGTACTGGCAAAGTTCAACCCGATCTCTTCTTTTATATTGACCTGATTGATTCCGGGAATATAAAACTCCACCGGATCTTCCGCGGTCATAATATTTTTTTCCATTGAATTCAATGTCGAAACAGCGGAGTAAAGGGTATTGGTTTTCCCGCTGCCTGTCGGGCCGGTCACCAGGATAATCCCCCAGGGCCGTTTAATGGCCTCGGAAAAAATCTTAAGCGGTCCTTCTTCAAAACCAAGTTGGGATAAATCCAGCTTAAGCATTTCCTTGTCCAAAATCCGGACCACGATCTTTTCTCCGAAAATCGTGGGGACACTGGAAACACGCATATCCACTTCTTTGCGGATGCCGTTCTCAAGCTTGACCCGCATTTTGATCCGGCCGTCCTGGGGCAGGCGTTTTTCTGCAATATCCATATTGGATAAAATCTTAACCCGGGAAATCACCGGGTTTTTGAATTTAAGCGCCAGGTTCATCATCTCATACATGGTTCCGTCAAGGCGATACCGGACCCGGAAGGCTTTTTCATAAGGTTCGAAATGAACGTCGCTCGCGCCCTTCTTAATGGCATCGATAAAGACCGTGTTGACAAGCGTGATGATGGGCGCTTCCTCGGTGGAGCGAGCCAATTCTTCTATGTCATAATCTTCTTCTTCTTCTTCAATAATATTGACGCTGGTATCCTCCGCCTGTTCGATTTCATCAACAATCTTTTTCACCCGCAGCGAATCGGATGACCCATAATATTTTTTTATGGCATTGGCGATTCCGGATTCGGATGCAATAACCGGCTGTATACTCAGTCCAGTCCGGAAACGAACGTCTTCGATCACTTCTAAATCGGTAGGATCCACCATAGCCAAAGTTAAGAATGAACGGATCCTGTGAATCGGCATGATCAAATATTTCTGGGCGATCTCGACCGGAATAAGGCTGATAACATCGGGATACACTTCAAACTGGTCCAAATTAATATAGGGGTAACCCAACTGGCGGCTGAGGGCCTGCGCCATCTCTTCTTCTGACAGCAGCCCCAGATTGACGATGGCTGTGCCCATAGTCACATCATTCTTTTTTTGATAGTCTTCAGCGGATTTAAGCTGCTCAGAATTGAGAAGTTTCTCTTTTAAAAGTATTTCGCCTAAATTTGATCCCATTTTGATTGTTCTCTTAAATTAATCAATACATTTTCATTTGTCAACTTTCCGCACTTATTATAGACGGAGTTCCCCCCGAAGTTTTCTCTTTTTTTATCGGGATTGACTTGCTTTGGTTCAAACCTAACCTCGCATTTATCTTCGCAGACCAGCTGTCCTCCGTCAATCACCACGTGGGGGGGGTTCTCCGGTGAATTTATCCTCCCCCCCCTCACCCCAAAAGGTTATATGCACTGACCGGATCAGGATGACTTAACGGCCAATGGCTTTTCTGATATCATATTCTTATACGAAAGGAAGGAGACAGATCATGAATATTCTTGAATACGCCATGAAAATGGAAAAGGACGGCGAAGAATTTTACCGGGAACTGGCCCAAAATACCAAGAATCCCGGATTGAAGCATATTTTGACCATGCTGGCTGAAGATGAAGTCAAGCATTATAAGGTTATCGAGGGCATGAGAAAGATGGCGGGTCCGGAAATGACGGAAACCAAAGTTCTGACCGACGCGAAAAATATTTTCTCTCAAATGAATGCCGGTGACATCGAAGATGAAACCAGCCAGATTGAATTATTAAAAAAAGCACAGGATCTTGAAACCAAAAGCCTCGAATTGTACGAAAACAAGGCTGAAGAAACAGATGAGCCGAAGGAGAAGGACCTCCTTTTAAAAATCGCCGATGAAGAAAAGCGGCATTATCATCTGCTGGAAAATATGATTCAGTTCGTCAACCGCCCGCAGAATTGGCTCGAAGACGCAGAGTTTAATCATCTCGAAGACTACTGACCCAGCCTTTACCCTGCGGCCCGCGAACAGAATAGATTTAAGATGTTTCATTTTGAAGCGGCGATCTCGAGCCGTGTATAAGCCGGGGTGGCCGGAAAAAGGAAGAACCCGCCGGGTTATTTTTAATTTTTGGTTATTGATTTAACTTGACCGGAGGATTGACCAGCCGCTGATACGCTTTTTCTTTGATATCATAAACAAGCTGATCATAGGTGGGCGCAAATTTTTCTATGCGCTCCGGAGTGACAACTCCATCAAGAAGCTGTTTTTCTATTTTAACCGTGTACAGAAAATTAATCACCGCCCGGGCGTATACTTCCTCCAAGGGAGCCAAATTTTCGTATAACCCCATGGCCTCTTCCTTCCGGTCGGCCAATTCATTGGTCAAACGGACAACTTTTTTCAGCTCTAAAGAGGGATAGACCAAATTCCGGGCGATAAAAGCCTGACGCAAGGTTTCCTTGGTTTCATCGATTTCCTTTTCAGAATAAACGCCGACCTTCCGGGTGGGTATCGGCAGAAAACGGTTGATAACATCAAACACTTCCTTTTTACGGTCCCGGCCGTAAATCCATCCGACATAAGGGATGAGAATTCCGCTTTTCAGAAAGTCCCTCTTCTTGGCAGTCAATTTGGAGCCAAAAAAATCATCCTGGTATTCATCCCGGTCCGAACTTGCGTATTTTGCAACAAAATGGCCCAGTCCGTATATATATTTATTCATAATATGCGGGACATCCTTCAAATCAAGGAATGAGATCGGTTCCACCTTGCGGCCGGCTTCAATCTTTCCCTCACACATTTTGAATAAGGAATTTTTTTTGAGCAGTTCTTTGCGAGTATAATCAAGAATTCGACGCTTGCTTTCCTGTGGCAGTCCGTTGACGATGAACAGGGCATCAACATCATCTCCCCATATGGGGATTCCGCGCAGCCAGCTTCCTCTTAAATTGATTGACAGAAAATCCTGCCCATACTCCATCTGCAGCATCCGCCCAATTTCATCCAGAGCCTCCTCCAGCTGATCAAATAATCCGCTTTTACGGTAGCAATTGCGGGGATCAAAAAACGGGAACCGGTAATATTTACATGATTTCAGATAAAACCGGATTTGTTCCTTACTGATAGTCTTTTTCAAGGTGGGTTCGGTCATGCGGGTCTCCTTTCTGAATTGGCCTTTGGCCCTGGGCCATCAATGATTGTACATGATTTCCCCGGATTCTCTCAACTTTAAAAAAGGCCACCCTCTCTGATTGCTTTTCCTGCGATGTTTGTGTTAAAGTCAATGCGCAAAATGCTCTTGCACAGGAAATCAAAAAGCAAAGAGCAAAATAAGCCCTAAGACTCTGAACCCGATGTCAGCGGATCACGGCAGAGTCACATATACAAAAAACAGGAGAACAGAAAATGAAAAAAGTTACAGCGTTGGTTATCATCCTTGCGGTTGCGGTTGTTTTCATGCCCACAAAATCCTACTCGCAAAATCTGTCGTTCACAGCAGGCGGCGGAATCACGTCCTTTACCGGTGACGGCAGTGAGTACTGGAAGATGGGCTTTCACTTAGCCGGGCAGGGATTTTTCGCATTGACCCCCAATATACTTATCGGCGGCCGCGTCGCTTACAACCGGGTCTCTCCCGACCAAAACCAATTCATCAACGATTTTAATTTAGGGGATGTGGACATAAGTGTAACCGGTTCCGGTTCCATTATTGAACTGCTTCCTTCCGTTCGTATCCAAACTCCGGTTTCATCTGACCCGTCGATTGTTGTTTTCGGACAAGGCGGCCTGGGAATGTACGTTGCCAGCCTTGACGCAACCGTCGAAGTCTCCTATCAAAACTATTCTTGGAAGGAAACCATCGGAGAAAACAGTTCCGATTTTGGCTTTTGTTTCGGCGGGGGCGTGGGATTTGCCGCGGGCGATAATCTCAAACTGGAAGTCCTGCCCTTATATCATATTATTCCCGGTGATGGTGAATCCACCAATTATTTTACCCTCACCGTAAGCATCGTCTTTAATAAATAAGATAACGCTGACATCGACCTTTTTCAAAAGGCGTTTCCACCCGGAAACGCCTTTTTTATTTCATCACACCCCTGATTTTTAATCCCGGCTCTCTGCTCCCCCGTTCTTGACTCATCCCTGCCTGGTCAATGCAGAGGATATTGCATGGTTTTGAGAATCGCTCCGAATTCGTGGTTAAACCTCCGTTTCTGCTCCGGGGACATTTCCCGGGTATACCGGGATACAACGGCTTTATTATAATGAAGCCCCTTTCTTTTTCCGGAAGAATTAAACCGGGAATAGCGCCAGAGGATTTCCCTTGCTTTTGGTTCGCCCGGATCTATCTTTAGAAATTCCGCCACATCCCGGACAACAGCAAACGGATCCTGCATCAGCTGTTCATAACGCAGCATCTTTGTTCCCGGCAATTCCTTATAACGGGACCAGATTTTAAACCATGCAGGAACCGCTCTGAAAGCGGAATCAAAGTCCGCCTTTTTCGCAAACGTATGATATTTACCTTGGGCCAATAATTTTCTGCCATGATCTATAACGGAAAGAACCGCGTCCCGCGGATCACGATAAATGTAAATGGCCCGGACCAGGCCCGTTTTCATTATCGGGACTACAGCCGGCTCAGGCGCCATATGGGACTTTACGCAAAAGGATCCGGCCCGCACGGAAATCAGCCATAACTTCATAAGCTTCTTCAGCGGAAGATCTCCGACATTATTGTTATGCCACCGCATAATGTTTTCTAAATGATAATCCTGCTTCACCCTTCGGGCATCCGGATAACCGGATTCAATTAAAATATCATTTAAAACATTATAGAAATATCCACTCCCGGATTTCGGCATTCCTGCGCTTATTACCAACATTTATCCCGCCCTGTTAACCAGCAATGGATTCTTCCTTCGAAAATGAAAAGTCCTTGGCAGCGTTCGGAGTGTCCTCTGCACATGATTTAATCCTACCCTTTTTGTACAATATATGCTATGTTTACATTTCATAATCAAAAAGTTTCTGAAATTAAAACATGCGTTTTTTAAAACCTCTTGATTAAACTTTCGTATAAATAACTTTATCCATTTCATAAGGTTCAATATGATAAAAACCACATTAAAACACTATTTAAAATCGGGCAAAGTTCTTATCCCGGCTGCAGTTTTATTCATGGGCGTGACTCTTTCTGCGTCTCCGGGCCTGCAGAAAGAAACGGACACCCGGGCATTCAGCCTGGAGGCTGTCCGCGAATTTGCGGTTAAGCATAATTATGATGCCATCAAGTCCCGCATCGATCTCGAATCCGCCAAGAAAAAACTGCGGGAAACCGTCGCCGCCGGCCTGCCTCAGATCTCCTCCTCACTGAACTATATGAACAACTTGGAGTTAACCACTGTTCTGATCCCCAACTTTTTTGAAGGCAAATTTGATGAAAAAATACCAGTCCAATTCGGGACCCAGCATAACGCCACCTTTACTCTTCAAGCCAATCAATTGGTCTTTAACGGAAGTTATATCGTCGGCCTGCAAACATCGAGTATTTACCGGCGGCTGGCAGACCAGGGCCTGGAAAGAACGGAACTCGATATCCAAGAGACCGTTACCGATACCTATTTCCTCATTTTGGTTTCCGAAGAAAGTGAACGAATCATGCAGGCCAGCCTCAATAATCTCACTAAAACCCATTTTGAAATTAAACAGCTGCACAATGAAGGATTCGTGGCGGAGACGGATGTGGATATGATGCAGGTATCCGTCAATAGTCTTGAGAACGGCCTGCAAACGCTCCGCCGCCAAATTGGCGTCGGATACAACCTGCTCAAATTTCAAATGGGACTGGAACTTACCGAAGAGATCGAGTTAAGCGATTCTCTGCTTTCGTTTATCCGGACACTGGATCCGGAAAAATCCCTCTCGTTTGAATTTGAAATTGAAGACAATCTGGATTACCAGCTCCTGGAAACCCAGGAGAAATTGGCTGAACTGGCCTTGAAAAACGAAAAGGCCAAATATCTTCCCACTGTTTCCGCATTCTACACGTATCAGCGCAATGCGTACCGCGATCAATTTGATTTTTTCAATGAAGATGCCAACTGGTTCCGGGCTCAAATTCTCGGAATCAATATCAGCCTCCCTGTTTTCAAGAGCGGAGCCCAGGCCGCCCGGGTTAAACAAGCGGCGCTGGCCGTTGAGAAAGCCCGCAACACACGGATCCAGGCCGGAGAAGGACTGCGCCTGGAGTGGGAAAGGGCGATCAGCAGCATGAAATCAGCCTATGACAATTATACCAACATGAAGAGTAATATGAATTTGTCGGAGAAAATCTATAATGTGACCCTGGAAAAATATAAAGAAGGGATCACGGCCAGCATGGAACTGACCCAAGCCCATGACAGATATCTGAACAGTCAATCCCAGTATATTCAATCAATGTCGGAATTATTGAGCGCCAAGAATAAACTGGACCGGATCACGGATAATTATTAACTGGACAAAGGAAAAAAAATGAAACTATTAACAGGCAAAATAATTATAATCAGCTTAGGCATGCTCGTTGTCCTCCACGGGTGCAAACAGGGAAATAATCAATCTGAACTGGAAAAACTCATCCAGCAGAGGAATACCCTGAATGCAAAAATTGAAAAACTGCAGGCGGAACAAACAATGCCGGCGGATGAAACCATCCGGGAACCCGTCCCTGTGCAGTTTCATCAAGTCAATCCGCAGGAATTCCGTCATTTCATCACAGTCCAGGGAACCGTCGAATCCGAATCCAATATTCTGGTCTCCCCCCAGACTCCCGGACTGGTGCGCGTCATCCATGTAGAAACCGGGGAGCGGGTAAAAAAGGGGGAATTGCTGGCGGAGCTGGACGCCTCCGTTATTCAGCGGAGCATCGACGAAATCAAAAACGGCCTGGAATTAGCCCGCACCGTTTACGAACGCCGTGCCCGCCTGTGGGAAAAAAACATCGGCAGTGAAATTGAATACCTGCAGGCGAAAAATAATAAAGAAGGCCTGGAAAAAAAGTTACAGACTCTGCAGGAACAATATCAAATGACATTGATCACGGCCCCTATTGCCGGAGCGATCGATGAAGTCTTGATTAAAGAAGGGGAGATGGCCGCCGGAGGATACGGAGCTTTCCGGATCGTTCAATTAAGCC
>CAYRTV010000061.1:0-10593 GCA_964427225.1 uncultured Eubacteriales bacterium | reverse complement strand
AATATAAATGTGCAAATGAAAAACGTTCCATTTGAACTTTCAATACAAATCATGTCAAGCGCTGATAAAAAAAATTGCAAAAACATCGCAATTTTTTTATTAATAATTCAGGCTAAGTACGACAAGTCAATATCTTTATGTTGATTGAAATGGGAGCAAAAAATGAGTCAAAGTAAAGACAAAAACAAATGGAACCGGAGATCTTTTCTTAAAGCCTCCGGGGCTGCGGGAGCAGCCTTAGGCGGCGCCGGATGCACAGGAATACTATATGCCGTCAATGGGCGGAAGCAATGCGACCTACCGGGAACCGCCCTGGTGGCTGAAGGCGGAAGATTTCATTGATTTTCAAGGAGACGAGTGATGGGTTTTTTCAACAGCGGATTATTCTGGTTTATAGAAGGCATCCTGGCTTGCCTGGCCGGAGGAAAACCGGATGAAAGGGAGATGGAAACATGATGGATATTCTCATCGGAGCCGCAGGCGTTTCAGGTTTATGGCTGCTGCGTGAGTACGCCCGACGCAACCGCATTCAGCCGGCCTGGTGGCAATGGGGACTGGCAGGAATGGGCATTATTTACTCTGTTTTTGTGCTCGAAATGATCCACAGCTTTCTAAGCGAAGGCGCCGCCCGCGGAGCGTTGGTGATGGGTTTGATTTTTGGTTTTCCGGCGCTTGTCTGGGCGGTTCTTCTGGGTCGTTTTGTCTTTTCCGCAACCGCGGCGGAAAGAAGAAAACCTATGCAAGGAGTATCTCGTAATGAGTAAACAGCAATATAAACGGCGTGAATTTTTAGAAACACTGGGATTGGGAGCGGCCTCGCTGGGCGCAGTCTTCTCGGCTCCGCAGATTTTGGGACATTCCCGGCGAGGTGTTTTGGTTGAATCCCCCTCAGAATATTCGGATTTCCTGGTGGAAAAAATAACGGACGGGTCGTATCCCTATCGGATTAATCCGGATATTTTGCATCCGATGAGTGAAAAATATAACATTTTTTCCCGCAACGTATGGGATCCTGTCCGCCGGAAAAGCCTGGCGGCTCAGGAAGATATGACCCATTTAAACCTGGTGGAAGGCAAAGGAGTTGTTCCTAATCAGACGCACCTGGATTATGCCTTTATGGCCGCTGCCTGGCATTCTTCCCGTTCCGATACCGGCTCTGCGTACGAATGGCATGTGCAGCCGCGCATGGTCCGGGGAATGGGTCTGGACAAGATGGGACTCTGGGACCCGGCGGAACTGGACATGACATGGAAGGATGCGACCCTGGCGGTCAAACACGCGGCCCTGTTTTACGGAGCGTCTTCAGCCGGAGTGGCCGAACTTAATCCCCTTTGGTTATACAGTGATCATTATGCCCCAAATCGTCAAAACCGGGACCGGACTATTCCGGTCCGCCATGACGGGGAGCGGTATGAGCAAACCGGAGAGGCCTGGTTTATCCCCCGGTCCTTAAACCGGGTCATCGTGCTGGCGTTCGAAGAGGATTATGCCGCGATTGCCAATTCTCCCGGCCGCCTGGCATCGGCCGCGACCGGAAACGGCTATTCCCGCATGGCCGTCACCTCCGCCACCCTGGCGGAATTTGTCCGCGGCCTGGGGTACCGGGCCCTGCCGGCCGGAAACGGGGTGGGCCTGAGTATTCCCATGGCCATAGACGCCGGACTGGGCCAATTGGGCCGGATGGGGCTCCTGATCACTCCCAAGTACGGCCCCCGTGTCCGGCTGGCCAAAGTGATAACCGATATGCCCCTGAATCCGGATTCACTGATCAATTTCGGCGTGAAAGAATTCTGTGATGCATGCATGCTGTGTGCCGAACATTGTCCCAGCGGAGCGGTTTCAGAAGGGCCTCAGACTTGGGAAGGGAAATCCCCTTCCAATAATCCCGGAACCCTGAAATGGTATGTTGAAGTTGAAAAATGTTATGACTTTAACGGTTTCAGCTGTTCCAACTGCAAAAGGGTGTGTCCTTTTAACAAGCCTAATAATTCCTGGCTGCACCGGCTGACGCGTTTAGTCGTCAAGGGGAAAATACCCGCTTTGGACCGGTTAATGGTCAGTCTGGACCAGGGCAGCGGTTATGGAGAGCAGCTGTCGGATAACGAATTCTGGCAGAGAGACGGCAGTAAAAGCATTACCGGCCGTGAATCCATGTAGAAACACAGCCGATGCATCGTCAAAAAGTGGAAAGGATTCTGGGCATTGCCGCGCTGGCCTTACTGGCGGCGGCCTGGTTTCTCGGAATGTCGAACTCCCAGGCCCGGCTAGCCCCTTTTCTGGAACAAGTGTTTCCCGGCGAAGTCCGGTTTGAAACTGAGGCGTCTTACCTTTATTCGGCATGGAAGGACCAGTCCCCAGCTCAATTGGAAGGGTATGTGGCCCTGGGTTCAGCCCATGGATACGGAGGGAAATTGATGGTGGCCGCCGCTGTTGATTTGTCTGGAGAAATAATAAATGTGGTTGTGGTGAAGCACCGGGAAACCGCCTCTTTTTTCCGTCGGGTGAAGAACAAGGACCTGATTGAATCCTTATCCGGTAAAATGGTGAACGATTCTTTTGAGCTTGGCGAGAGCGTGGATGCTGTAACCGGAGCGACGATGACTTCCCAGGCTTTAACCGAAAGCGTCAGGCTTGCCGCCCGCCGGATTGCGGATAAAATGCCGGGCTTTGAGCCGGCTCCTGAGCCCCCGCGGAAATTCCGGATTAGCGGCCCGGAAATTGTCCTGATTCTGTTGTTTGCGTTGGGATTTATCGCCCGGGCCCGCTCGTTTCCCTGGACGGGAACAGCCCGTTGGGTCTCTATGTTGTCCGGCTTGGTTTTTCTCGGCTATCTATTCAATAAACCACTGACTCTCGCTTATATCAACAAAGCACTGTTGGGTTTTTGGCCGGCATGGCAGCTGCAGCCCTTCTGGTATCTGTTGCTGGGCGGTATTTTCTTTTCTTTAATTTTTATTGGATGGAATCCATACTGCCGGTGGTTTTGTCCTTTCGGCGCTGCGCAGGAATGTTTGTCTTTGGTTGGGGGGACAAAAAAGAAAATATCCGGTAAAATTCACCGTTTTTTGCTTTGGCTTCCCCGGGCATTGGCTTTTTCGGCAATTATTTTAGCGTTATATTACCGCAATCCCAGTGTGTCGTCCTATGAAGTTTTCGGTGCCATGTTCCAATTAATCGGAACGGATTTTATTTTTATTCTACTGGGTATAACCTTGGCCGCATCTTTGTTTCTGCACCGGCCCTGGTGCCGCTATCTCTGTCCCTTGCGTCCGGTTACGGAATATGTGCATATGTGGCGGCAATGGTTGAGAGAGAAAATCAAAACCTCATCTTGATATCATCTTTGGTATCCCAGGCCTTGTCCGGTCCGGCGGAGATGAGTGTAAATTTCGGTTTAAATCCGGCTTCGAACTTGATGGGATTGCCCCAGGCATCCCAGCGGGCCGCCCCGATGCGGCTCCAGAGTGAAACCTGGTTCAAATCCTCAGGAAGTGCATCATGCATGGCGATGTAGGATTCGACCATCCGGCCGACAGACTGCATGTTGACCCGGGTCATTTTCAGATTAGTTTCACTGTAAACGCCCACCGTTTTTTCCAGGCTGGATTCTCCGCTTTCATCTTTATGGACGACAAGGAGATAGAACACGATGACCATGGCCAGCATCAGCACCATGGCGATGCCTTTAAATTTCATGAGCTCCTCCCTCTAAGCTCAGTTTATTCCGAGGGCAGGCCCCTGTCAATGGAAAGCTCATCCCCCTTGTCATCCTGAGCGAAACAAAGGATTCCAACCGCCTCCGCGGTCAAAATCGATAGCGATTCGCCTGCCGAAGCACCTCGGGATTCTTCGGTCTGCTTTCGCAGCCCTCAGAATGACAATCGGTACTCCCCACGTCATCCTGAGGAACGAAGTGACGAAGGATCTCAATCGGCCTCGCCGAATGAAACGAAACCGATTATTCATGACCTATCCGCCTGAAATTGATACAATAATACTAACGGGATAATCTTTCTGCTTATACAGCGAGGCCGCCATGATGAAACGTGTAAGGAAGTTTTTGAAAACCGAAATATGGGAAGTCAAACTTGAAACTTTACCTGCCTGGAAACGGACCGGGGTGAAATTTCTCAAAATCATGATTTTTTCTGTCAATAAACTCGGCCGGGACGAAATGCAGGTGAGGGCGCCGGCGCTGGCTTTTTTTTCACTTCTTGCTTTGGTGCCCATGCTGGCTCTGGTTTTTGGAATCGCAAAAGGATTCGGCCTGCAGAATGTCCTGGAAGAACAGCTTAAAGCTCGACTGGCCCTGGGAGGTGAAATTGAAACCAAGTTGATTGAATTCGCACAAACGACCCTTCAGAGTGCCCGGGGCGGATTGATCGCCGGGTTGGGATTGGTATTTCTTTTCATCACGGTTACTCTCGTCTTGAGCAATATTGAGTATTCTTTCAACCGGATTTGGGGTTTGGAACGGTCCCGCAGCTTTTCGGTGAAAATAAGAGATTATTTTTCCATGATCTTTATCGGCACCATTCTGCTGTTGATTTCTTTAAGCATGACTGTTGTCATGGCGGATGTCTCTTCTTTCATTGGTTATCTGGATAATGTCGTTAAATTTTTTGTCAGTCTCGTTCCGTATGTGTTGATTTGGTTTTTATTCGCCTTTTTCATCATATTTATGCCCAACCGGCGGGTCAGTTTCAAAGCCGGATTGCTGGCGGGGGTGGTTTCCGGCACGTTGTATCAGATATTCTTGAATTTCTACATCCGTCTGCAAATTACGGTATCGGTTTATAATGCCATATATGGAAGTTTTGCTGCCTTGCCCTTACTGCTGCTCTGGATTCAGATCAGCTGGCTTTGTCTCCTGTTCGGAGCGGAAGTCTCCTATGCATATGAAAATGTCGGTGCGCGCGGTTTTCATCCCAATCATACCCGCATCAGCGCACGCAGCCGCAAACTGGTTTTTGTCTGGATCATGCAGTTTATAGCGGACCGGTTCAAAAGAGGAAAAAGGCCGTGCACAGTGGAATGCATCACCGATGAATTGGAGATTCCCGCCCGGCTGGTCAATTCTTCTTTGGAACAGCTGATAAAGGCGGGACTGGTTTCCGAGACGGTTCTATCTGAAAAAGACAGTTATGCGTATCAGCCGGCCGTTTCCGTGGAGCAGCTGACCGTAAAGACAGTGTGGGATGCCGTTGAAAAACAAGGCGCAGAAGACATTCCGGTTAAAGATTCAGCCGAACTGCGGAAAATTCAAAAAATTCTTAAGGAATACGATGAGATGCTCGAAAAATCCGATTCCAACCTGAAGCTTATTGATATATGAGCCTGAACTATTCGCTGTCATCCTGATTATCTCAAATCTCAAAAGCATATCGCTGATGGATGTTCTTACGGCAGGCAAAGTCTTTGGAGACATTTGTTCATCTGGAATTAGTGAAGAGTAAAGAGAAAAATCCGGCCTGCTTCGCAGGCCTCAGGGTGACATGTGGAAAGCCAGGCTAAATGTCGATTTCCCAGCCGTCATAAGCGGTTTCCACTTTTTTTTCGGAAAGCGAACGTATTTTTTTGCGTGCGGCCGCCATATCCTTATAAAACCAGCTGCCGAAATGAGTGAAAATAATATGATCCGTGAACTGTTCAAATAATTTGATCAAATTGGGAATCCCCTGATGGCCGTAAATGTGACCTTCTTCATCCCGCCGGATCATTCCGCCTTTGCGCATGAAGCTGCCGTCGGTGATGACCAGATCCAAGCCCTCCAGTTGAGGATGATAATCCTTATTGATCCAGACCATGTCTCCGGTGTAAAGCAGCCGCCGGTCTTTTTCAATGAGATATGCCTGGGATTGTACGTATTTACTGTGTATAGTGGGGATAGGGGTCACATGATAATCTTTTACCGCCTGAGGCTGTGACATAACATGAATACCCGGGCACTGGTCGGACGTCTCTGGAGCGTATACCGGGACGTCTATGGAACTCCCGCCGTTTGCGTCAAAAAAGGCATGGTCCGGATGCAGGTGGGTGATAAAAACCGCTTTCGGCTTGTATTTGAGAAATTCCTTTTCGCCCACATCAAAAAGCAGTCTACTGTCAATCAGCACTCCGGAATGGCGGGAATGATAGGGAGCGGTCGGCTCGATATTGCCGCGAGTTCCTAAAAATTTTATCTTCATTATTAACCTGAACTATTCATGAAAAAATGGCCAAAGCGACGAAGGGTCCCAAACGGTTTCGTTTGGTTTATTAATGAAAGTCGCCGCACAGAACAATTTAATGCCTGCCACTTAACCATATTGTTCCGAAAATATGAAAAGTCAAGAATTAACATATTATTAATATTGGATCAAGTTCAAGCATGACTTTCATTCTGACCTATCCAGAGGTATAATTAATTTTACATGCAGGAAATAAAAGACTACTATCTTATCGGAGACCTTCAGACAGCCGCCCTGGTCTCCAATCAAGGTTCCATTGATTGGATGTGCCTTCCCCACTTTGATTCTCCCAGCCTGTTCGCCCATTTGCTGGATGGAAACGGCGGATGTTTTTCTTTGACCGGGGATGTTGACGTTGAAGAAGCCGGATATATGGGGGAAAATGCGGTTATTGAATATATTATGAGGCAAGGTGATGTCCGTGTTCGCATGCGGGATTTCATGGTGCCGCGTCCGGTGGAAGAATGCGGCATCCATTTCCTGGTGCGGAAGCTTAAAACCGAAAAAGGAGAAGCCCGCGTCACTTTCCGGTTTGCGCCCAAACCGGATTACGCCCGGCAGGACGGCATATCCCTGGAAAAGGCCGGCAATGGTTACCGGGCTCAGGTCAATGGCCATTCCCTGATCATGCATCTACCTGAGGATGCAGAATTGAAATCCGTTGATCAAGAATACCGCATTGAAATCCACCTCCCCGAAGGCCAAAGCCGGGAGATGGTTCTGGAATACCGAACCGGGGACGAGGCGAATGTGGGTATTGATGATTATGAGGATTTTACAGTCAAATTTTGGAAAGATTGGATAAACCAGGGAACCTTTTTCGATTTTTGCCGCACACAGATGACGCGTTCCGCAGTCACGCTGAAACTACTGCAGTATTATCCCACCGGGGCTTTGATCGCAGCCCCCACTACGTCGCTTCCGGAGGAACTGGGCGGAGGGCGAAACTGGGATTACCGCTATGTTTGGGTCAGGGATGCCACCTTTACTTTATATGCCTTTTTCATTTTGGGATACGAAGATGAAGCGTTCCGCTTTTTTCAATTCATAAAAAAAATCAGCCGCGGCTGTCCCCAATGCAATGGGGAAATCCATTTGATGTACAGCATTACCGGCGGCCACGTGCCGGAAGAGCAGATCCTGGATCATTTATCCGGCTACCTGGATTCGCCTCCGGTCCGGATCGGAAATGATGCCTTCGGCCAGCTGCAATTGGATATTTACGGATCTCTGATTGACGCCTATTATTTCATGTGGACGCACGGCATGGAGATAACCCGGGATACAAAAGAAATAATCACAACTCTGGTTCAAAGCATTCTGGCGAATTGGCAGAACAAGGATAACAGCATGTGGGAAATCCGTCAGAACCAGCAGCAATACATCTACGGCAAAGTCATGTGCTGGGTGGGGATGGACCGGGCGGTCAAAATGGGCGATGCCATGGATATTGATGCAGAGACAAAACAGCAGTGGAACGATGCAGCGGACGAGATCAAGGCCTGGATTTGGGAGCATGGCTACAATGAGGATACCGGTACTTTTGTGCAGTTTCCGGAAACCCGCCACCAGGACGCCACCAATTTACTGTTCGTCCTGCTCCAGTTCCTGAACCGGCACGAGGAACGCACCCGCCAAATTATCGATAACACCCGCCGTGAACTGGAACATGACCGGATTTTTATTTACCGTTACTTGTCCGATGACGGCCTGCCCGGTGATGAAGGGGCCTTTGTGCTCTGCTCCTACTGGCTGATTGCGGCTTTGGCAGCGGTCGAAGATATCAAAGAGGGCACCGGCCGTTTTTTTGAAATGGAAGCCTATATGGGCAAGCCCCGTCTTTTAGCCGAAGAGATTGATCCGGAAACCCGGGATTTTCTCGGGAACTACCCTCAGTCCTTTTCCCACATGGGCCTCATCCTGGCCGCCCGATACCTGAAAAAATATCATGACAAGACCGGGAAGGGCTCCATCGAGCGGGAATGATCTCATTAAATCTTATATTTCCGATCCTTGCCGTCTTGCTGGTCTCTTCATTTATACGGTCCTCCCTGGGATTCGGTGACGCGGTCATCGCTATGCCGCTTTTGGCCTTTTTAATCGGCATCCGCACCGCCACGCCTTTGATCGCCTTACTGGCCACCACCACTGCCGTAACCATTCTGCTTAAAAATTGGCGCCAGGCGGATTTCCGGTCAACCCTGCATTTGGTGCTGGCTTCGCTGGCCGGCATTCCCTTTGGCCTATTGTTTCTCAAACAGGTGCCTGAAAATATCATGAAAATCATTCTGGGCTCTATTATCGCTTTTTACGGCGCTTTCAACCTGATCAAACCCCGGCTGCATCCGATCCATCTGCCTATGATTGTGACCTGGCTTTTCGGCTTTATTGCCGGTATCCTGGGCGGCGCTTATAACACCAACGGCCCGCCTATTGTGATCTACGGGCATTTGCGGGGCTGGCCCTCTTCCCGGTTCCGGGCGACCCTGCAGGGTTATTTTCTTCCCACCGGTTTTCTCATCCTCGCCGGGCACGGCCTGTCCGGCTTATGGACCAGCCGGGTCATTCAGCTTTATCTTTTCGCTTTCCCGGTAGTCATGCTGGGTATTTATCTGGGCGGGGCCGCTAATAAACGCATGCCGCACCGCCGATTCGCGGGTGCCATCAACGCCGCCCTGGTCATCATGGGCCTGCTGCTTCTGGCCCGCAGCACCTCCGTGATTTTGTGATGAATTTACCTTTTAATACTTTGTCTTTTTATCAAAATGAATTGTCAATCATCATTGTCTTAAAAAAGTTAAATAGACATATTGTTACATAATATATCATGTCCATCCCGAGCACGATGATTAGATAATGTAACAAATGTTACACTTTGTCATATA
Organism: uncultured Eubacteriales bacterium; assembly: GCA_964427225.1. GTDB lineage: Bacteria > Acidobacteriota > Aminicenantia > Aminicenantales > Aminicenantaceae > CAYRTV01. Next base: position 1,478 of record CAYRTV010000061.1, on the reverse strand, counting down.
CTTAATATCTTAAAGTACTAATAAATAAGAAGCTCTATAATTATTTTGGAATTGTAACATTCATAGATTGGAATTTATGCATTCTAATTAATAAAAACAAGAATAAAATGAGTCCATAAGGCTATTTACCTGAATTAAGAAAGAAAGGCAGAAAGTTTGCGTGGCATTGAATTAGAATTATCAAATAATTTCAGGAGAATATTATGACAGAAACAAGATTAGGAATTCCAGAAAAATTAAAGATTGATTTGGAAGAAATGAAAAAAATAATGGGCGGCAGAGGATTTGATGATAGTTCAACCAAAAATATACATTCAGTTTGTGGAGGAGTATGTAAACATACTTGTTCATGGGATTGTCGCCCAGAGTGTGAAGGCTGGCGTGGAACTTATGTTAATAAACTCTCACCTTAAATATCATCTCTTATATTTCTTGCAAGCAGGGAATATTTCTTCGATGTATTAAAGATATTCATTGAATAATGCCCAAAATTGATTTGAATGATAATAATTTTGTCAGACGCAGGGTATTAATGTTAACAATCACAAGAGATTGTAATTTAAATTGCAAATATTGTTATGAATCTAAAGCGAAGAGAGAAAAAGATATAATGAGTTTCGAGGTAGCTCGAGAGATAATAACCAAATACATGAATTTAGATGATGGGTTTAATAAAATAGAAATCCAATTCTTTGGTGGCGAACCAATGCTTGCTTTCCATAGAATTAAAGATATTGTTGAGTGGTTCCATTCTAAGGAATGGGAAAAAGACAGCATTTTTAATATTTGTACTAATGGAACAATTTTAAATGACGGTATGAATAATTCAGGTTAGGTGAGAACGGCACGGAGAGCCGGACAGCACAGTGTATTCACTGTTCCCGGCAGGGGAACATGTTCATGGCCGGACTGCCTTCAGCTGCTTGCCTTTTGCTTGGATAAAGAATAAGATTGCCACGCGGCCTGCGGCCGCTTGCAATGACAAGGGGGACGCTCGTTCAGGATGACATATGTGCCGTAAATTTAAGACGTGTATTCGGATGAGTTTTTTAGATCTCAAGATATCTATTACCAGGAGGAGACCATGAAAGAAAAGGGAATCATCATTCCGGGTGCGGCTATAGCCTGGCTGGTGATGATCTATGCGGCCTGCACGCCGGCTGCGCCGGTCATGGAGATGAACGGCTGGACAGTGGAGACCGGTGAAGCCAGGGACTCGCTGCAGATCCGGCATGAGAATCTGGATATGGTGCTTCAGAATGTGCAATTCTGGAGTGAGGCAGCCGGCGCTCCAGTGATGCTGAGCGACTGGAAGATCGAGACGGCGGATAACACCTATACGATCACAACCTCTGTTGGAACCATCACTTTGATAGCGGACGATATGGTTATCAACATAGCTTCGTCTGTCCCGGATATAATCCTCAAGGCCAAGGCTCCGGCGGGTGAAGACCGGATTCCGGCGCGGACGGAAGACC
>CAYRTV010000060.1:0-10624 GCA_964427225.1 uncultured Eubacteriales bacterium | reverse complement strand
GGCCATCTGTATTCATCAACCTTTGATAACGCCGCTTTGTTCGGAACTTTCGGCCCGGCCGTCGAATTCAATATTTTCCCTTATGAAGAATCGGTCCGGAGAGAGCTGCGGGTGCAGTACCGTATCAATTTTTCTTACCGGAAATACGACGAAATCACAATTTTTGACAAACTCCAGGAGAACTTATTTCAGCAAACCATGGAGGTCGTTTTCGAAGTAAAAGAGCCATGGGGGTCCGCCGGCGCCAAGCTGGAGGGCTCGACTTATCTGCATGATTTCAGTAAAAACAACATGAAATTAGAAGCGGGTTTAAGTCTTCGGGTGTTTAAAGGCCTGTCTTTCAGTGTAAACGGGGAATATTCCCGTGTCAGGGACCAATTGTCTCTTCCTAAAGCCGACGCGTCCAAAGACGAAATTCTTTTGGAAATCCGGCGTTTGGCCACATCCTACGATTTACAGCTGCGGTTAGGATTCAGTTACCGCTTCGGTTCGATATATAATAATGTCGTCAACCCCCGTTTTGGAAACAGATAAAACAATTTGGTCTTAATACGATCAAATAATAAAAAGTGAAAATATGAGCGGGAAAATACTTACCTTTTTTCGTAAACACAAGTTTTTAGCGGCCGTACTGGTTGTTGTCCTGCTGGTGTCGGGTTTGATCATTTTTCTCCATTCCCCTCCCGGACGGAGCATCGTATTCAGCCGGATTCAAAGCATTCTAAAAAACAACTATGAAATGAACCTCACAGCCGGATCGCTTCAATATAATCTTCTCAATCTGAGTGCAACCCTGGAAAAAGTCCGTTTAGAAGGGAACAACCAGGCTATTCCTGTGGAGACATTTACTTCCGACTATATCCGGGTGAATATGGGCATCCGGACATTCTTTTCCGGTGTGCTGCATTTCCAGGACATTCAAATCATCCGTCCGGAGGTAAAATTTCATCCGCCTCCGGAGACAGAATCCTCCGGTGAAACTCAAGCTGAAGCCGGACTGGTTCGGATCCGGATTGACAACCTGAATCTCGACCAAGGCCGCATTGCATTTGAAAGTGAACCCGTTTCCTTCTATGCCGTCCTCTCGGGCATTCGGCTGGATGTAGGTTTTGACCCGGTCACCCGAACGCATGCCGGGCTGTTTTCATCTGAAAACGGGCGTATTGATGTTCAGGAAAATCAATTTCACGTTGATCACATCCATCTCCCCTTTCGTTTTGACAGCCGGTCTTTTGAAATCCAGGATTTTCAATTGTCATCACCCATCTTAACTTTCAAAGCCGCCGGTCGGGTCGATGAATACCAGACCTCTCCAGATTTCGACCTGAATTTTTCCGCGGCCGTTGAACCACAGGCCGCCGCAGAAAAACTGTATCTTAACCAAAATTTTTCAGGGTTGATTAGACTTGATGGCCGCTTATATTCAACCCCGGCGGGACCCGGCCTGGATGGGCACTTGACTGCAGAAGGGTTTACGGCCGGAGAGCTGACGGTTTCCTCCCTGCTTGTCGAAATGTCTTACCAACCCTCCCGCATAGACTTGAATCAGCTGGTTATGAGCAGCAGATATGGTGACATAACAGCAGAGGGAGTCTGGTTTCCCGGTGCGGAAGACACCTCCCGAATCACTCTCAACTGGAATAAATTACATCCTATGCAGATTTTAAACCGGATGAGTTCTCATTCGATTCCGCTGAATACCGAAAGCCGGGGACACGTACAGGCAGAATGGACGCAGATGGATCTCAATCAACTCAAAGCCCGGATTGAGGCGGAATTCGGCGCCTTCTCGGTTCCTCCGGAGCAAAGTGATATTTCCGGCCGTCTGCAGGGAACCTGGGATTCCGGGACCGCCACAGTCAATCCGTCCCGGCTGGATTTTCCCGCCGGTTCTCTTGAATTAAACGGCTCCATGGGCTCAAACCACTCGATTCAAGGAGGGTTGGAATTGGACATCGAGTCATTATCCCGGATGCTCTCCGTCCTGCCGCCCAACTGGGAGACCGGGCCGGTAACGGGAGGACTGGAACTCAATGCCGAACTGAAGGGCACCATCTCTGAGCCTCAACTATCCGTCACCGTCCAATCTCCGGGCTTGTCTATCCGCGACCTGTCCCTTTCTCAGCTGACAGCCCGGATCGCATATGACCGGCGTACCGTATCCATTCAGGAATTCCTGGTCCGGACAGAGGAGGGAAAACTGCAGCTGGACGGACACATTAACGCCGGCACCTCCACATCGACTTTGCTTGAAGAGACTCAGCTGAATCTAACGATATCGAATCTGGAGTTACATCCGGTTTTCAATTCCTTTTTTCCATCCATCCCGATTGCAGGTCAGCTGGAGGGAACAGCTGGTGTGTCCGGATCCCTGCAAGAGCCGCAACTGGAAATTGATCTCGAGGCGGCTCCATTATTCATTTCAGAAAAAAAAATCAATTCGGCTGCTGTCGCCGGATCCTCTCTGACGGATAGGATTGTCATTCGTCAGATGGAAATACATAAGAACAAATCCCTCATCACCGGATCAGGAACCTGGCAGCCCGGCCGGGAAAATTTTGATTTTGAGCTAAGGGGAGAAGACATTCAGGCCCGGGACCTCTTTTTTATCCCTTCGGAAGGACCGCCGCTGTCCGGCTCCATCAACTTTAATATCGAAGCCGGCGGTTCGATTGACGCTCCGGAAGGACGATTGGACCTGAGCGTCTCACAAGCCGGAGCTGGAAATATTCGCTTAGGCGATATCCTGGTCGAAGGCCGATCCGATGGGAACAGGTTAACCGCTTCCATCCGGACGGAAACAGGCGAGGCCCGGATTCAGGCACAGACGCAGCTGAACCGTCTCGACGCAGTCCAAGCTGAAATCAGTCTGGATGATTTGAATTTAGGCCGCTACGTGCCTCCAAAGCCCGGTCCTCAGGGTCCGATGCCCCCTTTTTCCACCGGAATCACCGCGCAAGCTGATCTAACCATCCCGCTGGATCATCCGCTGGATTTGAACGGAACCCTGGATATAAACTCTCTCGGTTTTTCCTACCGCGGCATTCAGTTTACCCTGCCGGAATCGGCTTCTTTAAAAGCCGAAAATGGAACCATTTCCGTACAGAACTTCAATATATCCGGTCCCCAAACTGAATTGAGCTTAAGCGGGCGTTTCACCGCCCCCGCAAACAACCAAACCGGATTGAGCCTTTCGGGAAAATTAAACCTCCATGCATTTGAACCTTTTGTTCCCGGGGCACATTTAGCCGGCACAATCGCCATTCAGGCTGACTTAAGCGGAACCCTGCAAAAGCCTCTTCTAGAGGGCGAAATGACCATAGAATCCGTGGAAGCGGGTTATAACGGTTTTCCTTATGCCCTGGAAAACCTGCAGGGACAGATCAATCTTGACACCGGTACGATTCAAATAAAAAATTTCACCGCCGACCTGGCTGAGGGGCAAATTGAAGCGGCGGGAAAGATCGCCATTCCCGGAATAGAGAGCGGAACGTCACAACCTGAAAGCAACCGCCTGTCGCTGCAATGGAGCCATCTCAATCCTTCCGCTTTCGACCGGTTTCTGCCCCCGCAATACTCCGGACAACTTGATGGAGATATTTCCGGTGAAATGCTGGCAACCGGGCAGTTTTCCAGCCTTGATTCTATTAACCTGGAAGGCCGCCTGTCCCGGTTGCGGCTGGAATTGACGCCTTTTCAAATGGCGGCTGAGGACGATATCCTATTCTCTCTGTCTTCAGGAATATTTCATTTGCGATCTCTGCATCTTTCCGGCAGTCAATCATCCCTCCAAGCCCAGGGACGATTGGACTTGAAACAAAAGCAGCCCCGGGTCGACGGGACCGTCAAGCTTTCGCTGGATGGAGGAGCTGTCTCCCCTCTAATTGACAATGCTCTTCTCAGCGGGGCTATTGATCTAAACCTTGATATTTCGGGACCGGTTATTAATCCGGTTCTCACTGGCAACTGTTCGCTGGAGGATGTCTATATTCAGCCGCAAACCCTGCCGCTTACCCTCAGCAATCTGGAAGGAGACATCCAATTTTCAGAATCCAGCATTGAGATTCCTTCATTGAAGGCCTCCGCCAACGGCGGTCCCCTCACTTTATCGGGGAACATCCAATACTCCCAGCTTCAATTAGAACAAGCCCGGCTGAATTTGAGTTTCCGCCAGCTGCAGTGGAATTATCCGGAAGGGGTCAATGCTTTAAACCGGGGGGACTTGACATTGGAATCGGCGGCCGGAGAGTGGACCCTAACCGGTGATGTCCGGATTCAGCAGGCATTTTTTCAAAAAGATATATATTTAGGCACCGAACTCGTCACCCAAATCCGGCTTAACCGGGTCCGCTTACAAACTGAGATGCCGGAATTTCTGCAGCAGCTGAATTTGGATATTCAAATCAGGACTCCCGGAGAAGTGGTGGTCGATAATAACCTGGCCGAATTGGGACTGGATGCCAACCTGATCATTCAAGGAACACCTTTGGAACCAAATATTTCCGGATTGATCAGTAATCCATTTTCCGGCGAAATGTATTTTGGCGACCGCAGTTTTCAATTGGAAAGAATGCAGATTAATTTTCCCGGAGACGATATTTTGGACGCCCGCATTAATATCACCGCCCATACCAGCATGAAAGACAACGGTGAGCACCTGGATATCACCCTGTCCGTAAGCGGGCCTGTTACCGACCTGAAAACATCTTTAACCTCCTTCCCATCCCGGTCTGAAATAGAATTGGCTTCATTGCTGATCACCGGAAGAAGCATAGAAAATCTCAAATCCGGGACCGCCAATGTTATCAGCAATCAACTGCTGCTCTATTTCGCCACTCCCGTTGCTTCAGCTGTCACCGGGCAGATTGAAAGCTGGCTTCAGGCAGAAGAAGTCCGGCTGGAACCCATCAATATAGCCACCGAGGAAGATCCGGGAGCCCGCTTCACCTTCCGCAAAAGCGTGATTCCCCGGGTAGACCTGATTTATTCCGTTGATATCACCAACACCCAGGATCAGACCTGGATCATGGAATATGATCTCAGCCGCAACTTCACCCTGAGAGCTTTCCGCAAGGACGATGGAAGTTACGGCTCCAGTTTAGAGCACCGGTTCCGCGTCGGCCAACCGGATTACATTGCAAGTGAAACCGGAACAGCCCCGCGCAATCTTTTAACCGGCATTCATATCTCAGGTGATTTGGGTTTTAAAAAGGATATCCTGAGACGCCGGCTAAGCGGTATCGAACCAGGACAGACTTTCAATTACAGCGAACTCCGGACAAGCATTGACCGGTTGACGAAATATTACACCAAGCGAAACTATCTTAATACGGTCATAAATCCCCGGATATCTTACGTAGAAGACAATTCCGTTCAAGTCGATATTCAAATCAGCAGCGGGAAGCCTGTTTTTATTGATTACCAAGGGTATGATGTTCCTAATAAGCTCAAACGAAAAATCCGGCGGGATTGGAGCGGACGCCTTCCTGAGAACGCCCGCCTGACAGAAGCATCCAATCAAATATCGAACCATTTGAAGGGCAAAGGATATTATCAGGCGGAAATAAAGCACTCCACAGAAACCGGCCCGGCTGCAATCCGGCATATATTCACTATTAATAGAGGGGCTCAATTTGAAATCGGCTTGTTCCGTATCCAGGGGAAAGGTGTACTGGCGGAAAAAGATATTCGAAAACTCATTAAAAACCTTCCCGGGGCCGGGAATTTTGGTTTTTGGAATATCGTCCGAAGTTTCCCTCAAATACAAGGAGAATTAGAAAAAAGATATGAAGAAGAAGGTTATATGAACGCCCGTATCCCGCCGCCTCAAATTGAAATTGAATCCGAGACCAGGGAAATCAACATAACTCTTTCTATAGAACCGGGAAAGCAGAGCCGGGTGGACCGCTTGGACTTTCAAGGCCTGGAGGCCTTTGCTCCCGGCCGCCTGAAAGAATCTTTGCATCTGGTATCCGGCCGGATTTTTCGTCCTGCTCTACTAGCCATGGATATCAACTACCTGATAAATCAATACCGTTCCCTCGGCTACCAAAATGTTGAGATTAAAGCCGGTCTGCAGTACCTGGAAGAAAATGCAAATGTGGCATTGACTTATCAAATATCCGAGGGCATGATTCATTATGTTCGGGATATCCGTATTTCCGGAAACCGCCGGACACCGGATAAGGTCATCCGCCGGGAACTCGTTTTCCAGGAAGGCGAGCCGTTAGTCCAGGCTAAGCTTGTGGAAAGCCAGCAGAATCTTTATGCCCTGAATATCTTTGATCTCGTTAATATTCAACGAAACAAGGTCCCGGGCCAGCCCGGACAAGAGCAAATTCTAGTTAAAGTTCAGGAAATGCCTCTCTTTTACCTGGGCTACGGCCTGCGTTATAATTCCGAAGACCAATTGGAAGGTTTCGGTGATATTAAATTCAATAATCTTTTCGGAAACAGCAGAAACGGTCTTTTATACTACCGGCAAAACCAATGGGAGAAAAATGTCCGTTTTTCATTAACCGATCCCTATTTTTTCGGGGCTCCAATCGATACGCTTCACTCTTTCTTTCTGTCTAACGAAGACCGCGCCGGTTTGGTGACAGATGAGTTTGGATATACCGTAGAACAGCAAATGAAGCTTCCTTTTTCCCTGATCTTTTCTTATCTTTACCGTTTGAGTCACATCCATACCTATGATTTGGAATCAAGCGGGCCCTTCGCCTATGATTTCAACTGGTGGCTTTCGGAAGTATCCACCCATTTGATCAGGGATACCCGTTCGGATAAGCTGAATGCCCGCAACGGTTCTTTTTTCTCCCTCAGCTTGACCTGCGCGCCGGAATGGCTGGGTTCAACCTTCACCTACATCAAAGGTTTCGGCCAGTATTCACTGTACATTCCGCTGATGGATAAATTGATATGGGCGTCTAATCTGCGTCTCGGATTGGGTGACGCATTTGAGCAGGATATCATCATCCAGAGCAAGCGGTTTTTCGCCGGCGGCGGGAACTCCATCCGCGGGTTTGAAAGAGACCAGGTCGGCCCCTACAGCCGGTTTTCAGACCGCCCCAGCGGCGGCGAAGCCCTGTTCATCATGAATCAGGAACTTCGTTTTCCCATATATAAATGGTTCAGCGGTGTTGCTTTTTTTGATGCCGGAAATGTTTACCGGCGGCGGGAGGATTTTACACCCTGGGACCTGCGGACCAGTGCAGGTCTGGGTTTGCGGGTGAACAGCCCCGTCGGACTCCTGCGGCTGGATTACGGCTTCAACCTGGCTCCCAAGGGGGATGAACCCCGGGCAGTTTTATTTTTCTCAATCGGACAATCCTTTTAGAAACAAAGAAACACCGGAAAAGCAGGCCGGTTCTCCGGGATTCGCACCCATCCCGGATTGTGCGGAATTCACCGCCGCAAGAAATTCAGCAGTTCCCTGACCTTCTCAGCCTCCGGTGCACCGGGTGCCAGTTCCAGAAAAATTGAGAGATGCTCCGCTGACAGCTCCGGCTTCTTTTTTTGATTATACGCCAACCCCAGCTGGTAATGGGCATAGGCCTGCTTGGGTTCGATATCCAGGCATTCCTTGAAACTTTCTATAGCCGGATCGATTTGATCCCGGTAGCCCTGCACAACGCCTCTATAATAATAGGCATCCGCCAGGTTTTCATCCAAAGAAAGAGCCTTTCCCAGATTATTCCAGGCCTCATCATATTCTTCTTTTTTTATATGAATCATGGCCTTTCCGACAAAACCGGGCGCATAATCCGGATCCACTTCCAATGTTTTCATAAAATCATTCCAGGCGGCATCCAAATGACTCAGCTCAACCAATGCCGTTCCGCGCAGGTACCTGGCTTGTTTATGCTTCGGTTTTTCTTTAATCACTTCATCAAAACTGTTTTTGGCTTTTTGGTATTCAAATTGCTCCAGCAAGACTTTTCCTCTTTTAAAAGGATCTTTAGGAAGATCATCTTGCGCCGCTGCCGCCACCCAGCTCATGCAGATCAAGCCGGCGATGACTGCCGTCCATTTTTGTCTTTTTAATAACATGTTATCCCCTCCTCTCATTTCATTGAAGGACCCCAGTCACCCTGTGGAGCAAAGCGAAAAAGCATCCCAACCGGTACAGGCGTGATGACAAGGAACCATATAATTTATTATGCCGGAAAATCAAAATATTGCAATCGCGGACAATAAAATTTATTTTATACATAATGAAACGCTGTTTCTTCCTCCGGCATATGGAAGGGATGAGTGTTTCAACGAAAAGGAGGTTCTCATGATACGAATGACTGCAATACTTTTATGCCTCGGCATATCGGCTTTTCCCGGAATCCAGGCGGAAAACTCTCATTCTTTTTCCGTCCATGATATGCTGGCCATGCAGCGCATATCTGATCCTCAGGTATCACCGGACGGCACCAAAGTCGTTTTTACGCTGAGGACAACGGATTTGGAGGCCGACCGGGGGGGCACGGATCTTTGGATATTGAATCTGGAAAATAAAAACACCCGCCGGCTGACCAGCCATGAAGCGGCTGATTTCAATCCGCGATGGTCGCCGGATAATCGGTGGATATGGTTTTTATCAGCGCGTTCCGGTTCCGTGCAGATCTGGCGCATTCGGGCCGAGGGAGGAGAGGCGGAGCAGTTTACACAGTTGCCTTTAAATACGGGAAATTTAGTGGTTTCTCCGGATGGAAAAGCCATCGCTTTCACAATGGATGTTTTTCTCGATCATCCCACTCCGGAAAAAACCCGGGACGAATTAGACCGGCGCGAGCAGAGCAAAGCCAGCGGCCGGATATACGACCAGCTGTTTGTACGCCATTGGGATACCTGGGAGGACGGGCGCAGGTCTCATTTATTTGTTATGAATATGCAAGACCGCAAACCGGTTGACGTTATGCCGGAAATGGATGCCGATACTCCTTCTCAGCCATTCGGTGGGCCGGAAGAAATAACTTTTACTCCAGACGGACAGAGTGTTGTCTTCACAGCAAAAAATGCAGGCCGCAAGCAGGCCAGGTCCACAAATTTTGACCTTTACCGGGCACCGGCGGATGCCGGCAGCCCTCCGGTCTGTATCACCAAATCTAATCCGGCCTGGGATACCATGCCGGTGTTTTCTCCCGATGGACAAACTCTGGCCTACCTGGCAATGGAACGGGCTGGATATGAATCCGGCCGCTACCGCATTGTTCTCATGCCCTGGCCGGATGGACCCAAAAAAATTCTGACTGAAAATTGGGACCGTTCACCATCCTCTTTATGCTGGGCTCCGGAAGGAGATGCATTATATGTGACCGCCGCAAACTTGGGACAGCATTCTTTATTCACGGTGGATACCGAAAACGGAAAAGCTGAGACAGTATTAAAGAACGGTACAATCCAAGGAGTTTCTTTTGCCGGACAGCAATTGATTTTCGGAAAAGACACACTGCAGTCTCCGGTTGAGTTGTATTCGGCAAAGCCGGACGGCAGCCGGATCCAGCCCCTCACTCATATCAATGATGAGCGGGTCGCCGCCGCCCGAATGGGAGGATATGAACAATTCACTTTCCCCGGATGGAATGAAGAAACCGTCTATGCCTATATGGTTAAACCGGTTGATTTTGATGAGAATAAGTCCTATCCGGTTGCTTTTCTTATCCATGGAGGACCCCAGGGCTCCTTCGGCAACCACTTCCATTACCGGTGGAATCCCCAGGCATACGCCGGGGCCGGATATGCCGCGGTCATGGTCGATTTTCACGGCTCGGTAGGATATGGCCAGGATTTTACGGATTCCATCCGGGGTGACTGGGGCGGTAAACCGCTGGTTGATCTAAAGAAAGGGCTGGCGGCGGCTCTGGAAAAATATGAGTGGATGGACGGTGAAAGGGTCGGTGCTCTGGGCGCTTCCTTCGGCGGTTTCATGATCAATTGGATTGCCGGGCAATGGCCCGACCGGTTTCGCTGCCTGGTCAACCATGACGGGAACCTGGATGAGCGGTTTGCCTATTATGCCACTGAAGAACTTTGGTTTCCGGAATGGGATCATCTGGGTACTCCCTGGATCAATCCCGACGGATTCGAGAAACATAATCCCGTCCGTTTTGTGGAAAAATGGCAGACTCCCATGCTGGTCATCCATGGAGCTTTGGATTACCGGGTGGTTTTGACCCAGGGATTGGCGACATTCACCGCACTCCAGCGGCAAGGCATCCCCAGCCGTTTTTTATATTTTCCCGATGAAAATCATTGGATTCTGCAGCCGCATAACAGCATCCTCTGGCACGAAACGGTTCTGGGATGGTTGGATCAATGGTGCAAATAGATGTTAAAACTGAATTGATCCTCGCCTTGCTGCCCACGGTTGTGGTGGTGGCGGCACTGCTATTCATCAATCGCCTTGCAGAGCAGCAGTTATTATTTTCATCGCTGGCTTCGGGTGCTTTCTTTATCTATCTTGATCCGCAGCACCGGATGAACCGGATAAAGACTCTCATTATCGCTCACACCGCCGGCGCGATAAGCGGATTTATTCTTTTTTCCATAATGGGCCCCGGATATCTATCCGGAGGCATTGCCATGCTTCTGACCATTACCGTCATGATCTTAGTCAACCGGCTTCATCCTCCGG
>CAYRTV010000059.1:0-10856 GCA_964427225.1 uncultured Eubacteriales bacterium | reverse complement strand
CGGGATTGAATATCCGCATAAAAAAATGGATGGAATCAAGCTGCAGGATTATCTGGGTGGAGACCATTCCGTTTCCCGGCGGCTGCTGGCGGATGTGGGAGCGGACATCCTGGGCTTTCATCTGCCGCGTCAAATTGCGGCTGTTCAGACTGCGGATAAAGTCATTTTTCGGGGACGCATGGATGAAGAAAACTTGGATTTTTTTTCCATACCGCCGGCTTATGCCGGTTTGGTTGAAATGTACCGTCTGCCCCGGGATCCCGATGAAAGCAATAACATTGCGGATCAATATCCCAGCCTGGTCAATGGATTGATTGAACAGGTGAATGATTTCTACCGCAGCGCCGTTAAACACAGGCCGGGTAAAGCAGCGGTCGATGAACAGGTTAAAGAGCAATTGAAGGCTTTAGGCTATATAAGATGATGAATTCCTGTACAATGAGGTGAGTCATGAAAAAACCATTTCTCGAAATCGCCTGCTTGGAAAAAAAAGAGAGGGACGCGCTTATCCGGGATATCGAAGCCGGGCTGGAGGAAAAGAAAAAAGCGGGCCTGCTGTCGGAAAGAGAGATTAAAGAAATCGAACAAATGAAACTGAAACCCTTGCTGGATATTCAGGATGTGCAGAGCGTATATGAGGACTTTATGTACAGGGAGAAAAAATAGAGCGGGAAGGAGTGGGTGATGATGGACAAATACCGGATAGATTATGACAATATTGATGTTGATGACATCATGCGGCAGATCAAAGCCCGGGCAGGCTCCTCTCCGTTTCCTGAAGAGGAAGCCCCAGCCTCGGAAGATGCAGAGACAGAATCAGGACCTTCTTCCTCTTTTGAGCCGGGATCTTTGCCTGAACCGGAGGAAGATAAAGGCTCTCCGCCGCCGGGCAGGTTTAAATCCGTTTTGCTGAAGCTTATGAGGCCTTTTAACCCGCTGATAAAACTAATGGTTTTACCGGTCTACCGGGAATTGATGGAGGCGGTTTATCATATAGACAGGACCAACCGGCGTCTGGATCAATTTGATCAAAATGTATCCCGGGAATTGCTCAAAATCAGCAGCGCTTTGACCCGGCTTGAAAAAAGAGTGGACCGTTTCGAGAGTTTCACGCATGAAAGCCTGGGCAAAGCCTTTCATGACCTTGAGAGGCTCTTTGCCGATACCGGCCGGATTAAAGAATATACTAAACTGATTCACGCCCTGGAGCATAATCTGGTGGTTGAATTGACTAAATTGAAAATCGAAGCCGACACCCTGAAAGTCCAAACCAGGATCATGGAAAAGGACTTTTCCCTTATCAAAAAAAGAGAACGCGCGCTGGAAAACAAGGTCTTTAAATGAAAGTTGCTTTTGTAGTCCAGCGCTACGGCATGGAAATAAACGGCGGGGCTGAACTCCACTGCAGGTGGGTTGCGGAGCACATGGCCAGGCATTGGAATGTAGATGTCTTGACGACGCGGGCCGTGGATTATATCTCCTGGCGCAACGCCTATCCGGAAAATAATGAAATCATAAACGGGATTCCGGTGAAGCGTTTTTCCGTCAAACGCCCCCGTGATCCCCGCCGTTTTGGAGACATACAGAATTTCATATTGCATGAGGAACATAAGCAGAGAGACGAACACAAGTGGCTGGATGAGGAAGGCCCCCTGGTTCCGGATATGGTCGCCTATATCCGTGAGCACGCAGCGGAATATGATTATTTCATTTTTTTCAGTTATCGATACTATCATTCTTATTGGGGAATCCGTGCTGTTCCCGATAAAAGCCTGCTGGTGCCGACGGCGGAGCATGATGATATTATTTATCTGAGGCTGTTCCGGGATTTATTCCATAAGCCAAGCGGGATTATTTATAATTCGGTGGAAGAGAAGAAATTGATCCAAACTGTTTCGGGAAATCATGCCGTTCCCGGAAAAGTGGTGGGCGTGGGAACATTGGTTCCGCCGCAGGTGGACTCGGAATCCTTCCGGCGGCGCTTTCAGCTTCCCGGCGAATATGTGCTTTATTTAGGCAGAATTGATGAGAATAAGGGCTGCGGGAAGCTGTTTGAATATTTTTTGCGGTATAAACAGGAAAACGGCTCGACTATTCCCCTGGTTCTGGTCGGCAGGAATGTGATGAAAATTCCAGCCCATCCGGATATTGTTTATCTGGGTTTTTTATCGGAAACGGATAAATTTGCCGCTTTAAACGGCGCCCGAATGCTGATGATGCCCTCACCGTACGAAAGTTTGTCTATGGTGACTCTGGAGGCATGGGCTCTGCAGAAACCGGTTTTGGCCAATGGAGGCTGCGGAGTGCTGCGGGGACAGTGCCGGCGCAGCCAGGCCGGTTTGTACTACGATGATTACAGTGATTTCAAACAGGCCTTGGATTTAATGCTGCACGACGACCGGCTGTGCCGGCGGCTGGGAGAAAACGGGAAAGAGTATTTTCATACCCATTACACTTGGGATGTCATTGAGGAGAAATATTTGTCCCTCGTAGAAGAGATCGAGAGGAATAAATAGTATGGACATACATCAATTTGCGACTTCATTAACCTATGGGGACGCTATCTCCAATGAAATGCTGGAGATCAGGAAAATTTTAAGAGAGAAAGGCCATAACTCCGATATATTTGTTCGTTTTTTTGATCCGCGAATGGCGGCGGAGGGACGTGATTACCGGGAATACCCCGGTTTCAGCCATCCGGATAATGTGGTCATATTTCATTTTTCCATCGGCTCTCCCGTGTCCAAGATGTTTTTCCGCATACCCGACCGAAAAATCATGCTTTACCACAACATCACGCCTTATTCCTTTTTTATCGATACCCATCGTATTTTGACCCGGGAATGCTATAAGGGCCGCTTGGAGCTTCAGCTTTTCAAAGATAAGGTGGATTTGGCTTTGGGGGATTCCGAATATAACCGGAAGGAATTGGAAGCCTCCGGCTATTCCCGCACCGGAGTGCTGCCTCTGCTGATTGACTTTGATAAATTCAGGCAGCCTCCGGACCCGGTGTTCAGCCGGATTATGGATAACGGGAAAACCACGCTCTTGTTTGTTGGCCGGGTGATTCCGAACAAGGGCTTTGAAGACGTGATCAAAACATTTTATTTTTATAAAAAATATTTCAATCCCCGCTCCCAACTTAACCTGGTCGGGGATTACCGCGGGATGGAACGCTATTTTTCATCTCTTATGGAATTGACCGGCCGTTTGAAGCTGGCTGACGTCCACTTCACCGGCCATGTCGAATTCCCTGAGCTGGTTTCCTGTTTTAAAGCAGCAGATGTATATCTCAGCATGAGCGAGCACGAAGGTTTCGGGGTTCCCCTCCTGGAAGCTTTCTTCCGGGAAGTGCCGGTTATCGCTTATAATGCGGGCGCTGTTGCGGAAACCATGAACGGTGGAGGAATTCTCCTGCAACGTAAGGATTTTTTCCGTACTGCGGGGCTGGTTGACCGGATTGTCAAAGACCGCGGCTTTCGAAAAAAGATACAAAAAACTCAATTGCAGGCCTTGATAAAATACCGGCTGGAAAACATAGGCAGAATTTTGATGGAGCAAGTTGAAAGGGCGGCATCGGCATGAGGGTTGATCAATGGATACCGGCCTATCATTGGGGGGACGCTATTGGTGACACGGCCAGGCATATGAGGGATTTTTTGCGGGCACGTGGATTTTCGTCTCAGATTTATTGCTTGGACCGGGACGAAGGTTTGGAATCCGAATCTGAGTTGTTCAGCCGTTTTCCTGTGCCCGGCAATGAAGATGTCACCATCTATCATTTTGCCTTGCCGTCTCTCATGACTCCGGCCTTTAAGAAGCTGAAAGGGCGGCGTATCTTGCTGTATCACAATATTACACCGGAATCATTTTTTTCCGGCTTCAATCCTGAAATGGCCCGGATTTCCCGCTTGGGACGCGAAGAATTGCAGTCACTATCAGCCTATGTCCATTCGGCTTTGGCCGATTCCGAATATAACCGGCAGGAACTGGACGCTATAGGATATCAAAATACGGATGTTTTTCCTTTGTTTGTCGATTTTGAAAAGTACCGCCGCCGGGAAAACCGCTTTGAATATGATATTTTCAACGACGGCCGCACCAATATATTGTTTACCGGACGCATTGCGCCCAATAAAAAAATTGAAGACCTGATTCGGGTCCTGTTTTATTATAAGAAATACATTTCTCCGATGGTTAGGGTTATTATTATCGGGAAAACCCATTCCCTTCCGCCCTATTACCGGGCGCTCATCCGGATGGCGGATGATTTTTATCTGCAGCCCGATGAGCTGTGTTTCACCGGGCATATTCCCGATGATCAAATGATGGCTCTGTATAAACTGTCCGATGTATTTCTATCTTTGAGCGAACATGAAGGATTCGGATTGCCATTTATTGAATCATTCATTTTCGACCTTCCGGTGATCGCGTATAACTGCACGGCGGTTCCTCATACACTGGGAGGAGCTGGGATTTTAATCAATCACAAGCGGCCGGATTATGTTGGAGAGTTGATTTGCCGTATTAAACGGGATGCGGCTTTGCGCAGCAAAATTATCCAGGGTCAGCGCCGCCGGCTGCAACAATTCAAACAGGACAATCCAGAAGCCAGGCTGCTCCAACATGTGTTGCCGGAGGGCGCAAACGGGAATGCTTGAAAGCGGGGAATTATGAAGATCGGGTTAGTGGTGCAGCGATATGGAAAAGATGTTATCGGCGGGTCAGAACTCCTCTGCCGGATGGTCGCGGAAAAATTGGCGGCATCCGGCATGGATTGCACAGTGGTCACAACAACAGCCCGTGATTACATTACCTGGAAAAACGAGTACGAGCCCGGAGATTTTATTCTAAACGGAGTGGCCGTCAAGCGGTTTCCCGTCATAAAGGAGCGGGATATTGAATCCTTCAACCAATACTCTGACTGGATTTTCTCCCAAGATCATAGCCGCGAGGACGAGTACGAGTGGTTTGAGCGCCAGGGGCCGGTTTGCCCGGATTTGGTCGATTATTTGGAAAAGAATGACGGCCGGTTTGATGTTTTTATTTTTTTTACATATCTGTATTACAATACTTTTTGGGGAATGCGAAAGGTAAAAACCCCAAAAATTCTGGTTCCGACAGCTCACGATGAGCCCCCGCTTTATCTGGATGCGATGCGGCCCGTTTTTGAACTCCCGGATGGTTTTATTTTCAATACGCCTGCAGAAAGGCGCTTGGTGGAAAAACATTTTTCTCTGACAGGCAAATGTTTTGAGACCGCCGGAGCGGGTGTGGATATCCCCAACGTTCCCGGTCCCGGTGGTTTTGCAGCCAGTCATGGTTTGGAAAAACCGTATCTTCTGTATGCCGGACGGATTGAGAAAGGCAAAGGCTGCGGGGAAATGATGGATTGCTTTCTTGGGTTCAGGGAGCGGAAATCCGGTCTTATACTAGCTCTAATCGGCAAAAAACTTATGGATATTCCCGAACATGAGGATATCCGGTATCTTGGATTTGTATCTCCGGAAGATAAAAACGCGGCTATGGCGGGAGCCTTGGCGACAATCCATCCTTCCCGTTTGGAAAGCTTATGCATGGCTGCTTTGGAATCCATGGCGGTTAAAACACCTGTGCTCGTGCAGGGCCGCTGTGAATTGCTGGTTGAGCATGCCAGAGAAAGCCGTGCCGGCTTGTGGTTTTGTGATTGCGGAGAGTTCGCGGAAGCTGTCAAGCTGCTGAATACGGATGCTCGATTGAGAAACCGGATGGGAGAGAATGGCCGGCATTATGTCGCCTCCAGTTATACATGGAGCGGTATTCTTGCTAAGTACCGCAAGGTTATCACGTGCTTGAAAGTTGACTCTGAATAAGGATTATGTTAAAGGTAGAACGTTGATATCAAATGGCATTTGTCAATTATACTACTAAAAACATTGCGATAAAGATTGTTTATTATGGTCCCGGCCTGAGCGGAAAGACCACCAATCTGCGCTACATCTACAGCAATATGGATCCCACTTCCCGGGGTGATTTACTATGCCTGGAAACCCCGATTGAGCGGACCATTTTTTTTGATTTACTTCCGATTAAAGCCGGTCTGGTTAACGGATTTCAGGTGCATTTCCAGTTGATGACAGTCCCGGGCCAGGTTTTCTACAGCGCTTCGCGTAAAAGTGTGTTAAAAGGAGCGGACGGTCTGGTGTTTGTCGCTGATTCCCAGATTCCGCTGCTGGATGCCAATCTGGAAAACTTTGACGGCCTGAGAAATAACCTGCTCGAATATAACGTGGATTTGAACTTCATTCCCCTGGTCTTTCAGTATAACAAACGGGACCTGGACAACTTGATTCCGGTGGAGACATTTAACAGCCTGCTCAATCCGCTTAAGCTGCCTTTTATTGAATCATCCGCTATCAACGGAATCGGTGTTTTTGAGACGCTGCGCGAAATCGCCAAATTAACGGTTCCGGTGGTGAGAGCGAAAGTGTTCGGCAAGAAGGAAGAACAGCGGGAAGCCGAGGAGAAAGAAAGGGAAGAGCGCCAGAAAATAGTTGAACAAGCCAAAGAAGACAGGCGGAAAGTTAAAGAAGAGATTGAATTTGCTCCGGAAAAAGATAAGGAACCGATTCGCTTTACCAAGATAAAATTTAAAAACCGGCAGGATGTTGATCAGGAACTGGAAAAACTCACCCGTGAATTCATTACCGAAAAAAAATAATTTTTGTCAGTGATATAAATTTCCCCGCTCCCGCGTCATCTTAAATAAGATGTTATCAAAAATCATAAGTGCGGCTTTCCAGGGGATTGAGGCTTATCCGGTGGACGTGGAAGTGGATGTGTCATTCGGCATATCAAAAATCATCACAGTGGGATTGCCGGATGCCGCCGTCCGGGAAAGTAAAGAGAGAGTTCAAACAGCGTTGAAGAACTGCGGTTTTTCCATCTCCCGGCGCCGGATTTTGATCAATTTGGCTCCGGCGGACCGGAAGAAAGAAGGGTCTGCCTTTGACTTGCCGATCGCACTGGGATTATTGGCGCATTTAGAGGTGTTCCCGGAGGAACGGCTGGAGGATTACTTGTTCCTGGGAGAATTGGCGCTGGATGGGTCCCTAAAGCCCGGCAGGGGAATTTTGTCTGCGGCGCTGCTGGCCCGAAAATCCGGGTTCAGGGGAATAGTTATTCCGGCGGAAAATGAAACCGAGGCCGTGCTTGTAAATGATATTGAGGTGTTTGCTTTGCACAACTTGCCGGAAGTCATTCAGCTGATGAGAGAACCTGATTCCATCTCACCCTCAAAAAGAAAAATTGAGGATATCCTGCCGCGGCAGCGGCATGCCCTCGATTTCAAGGAGATTCGAGGGCAGCAGCATGTTAAAAGGGCATTGGAAGTGGCCGCGGCCGGGGGACATAATATCATGATGATCGGTCCGCCTGGAGCCGGGAAAACCATGATGGCCCGCAGGCTTCCGACCATTCTGCCCCCAATGACGATGGAGGAAGTAATCGATGTAACGCGCATTTACAGCGCTGCCGGCCTTTTACAGAAGGATGGGGTCATCGGCACCCGTCCTTTCCGGTCTCCTCACCACACTATTTCCGAAGCCGGTATGATCGGGGGCGGTTCCATTCCCCGGCCCGGCAATGTCAGCCTGGCGCATCATGGAGTTCTGTTTTTGGATGAACTGCCGGAGTTCCGCAAACAAGTGCTGGAAGGATTGCGGCAGCCCTTAGAGGATGGAATTGTCACTATTTCCCGGGCTGCCATGACGGTGACTTACCCTGCTCGTTTCATGCTGGTGGCGGCCATGAACCCCTTCGAAGATTCAGTTTCGGCGTCAGCGGACTATTCAGGGTCGCCCGCGCAGAGAAACCGGTATTATTCCCGTATTTCCGGACCTTTGGTGGACCGGATTGATATACAGATCGAGGTCCCGAATGTGGAATTTAAGGATATGATTTCAGAATTTGACGGCGAGTCTTCGGCGGAAATCCGGGGCAGGGTGACAAAAGCCAGGGGGCGGCAGGTAGCGCGTTTTCGAAAAAGACAATTTTTCTGTAATGCGGGTATGGGCAATAAAGAGGTTACGCAATATTGTGAAGTCAAGCGGGAAGGAGAGGAATTGCTGGCAGCCGCGATGGATAAACTTGGGTTCAGCGCCCGGGGATATAACCGGGTCCTTAAAGTGGCGCGCACGATCGCGGATTTAGCCGGAGATGAAACCTTGAGTGCTCTGCACATATCAGAGGCGATCCAATACAGGATGCTGGACCGCACTTGACAAATTAAGATATATGAATATAATAATAAAAAATAATAAAATACAATAAGGAGTTTACAATGAGCCAGATTATTGAAGTGACTGATGACAATTTCCAAACTGAAGTATTGGATTCAGATAAACCGGTCGTAGTGGATTTTTGGGCCCCATGGTGCGGTCCCTGCAGGATGGTTGCTCCGGTTTTGGATGAAATGTCCCAGGAAATGGGAGATAAAATCAAATTCGTTAAACTGAATACGGATGAAAATCAAAATACCGCCGCTAAATATCAAATAATGGCGATTCCGTCGCTCTTAATTTTTCAGAAGGGACAGGAAAAAGAACGTGTGGTCGGATTCAAGCCTAAAGCACAATTAGTGGATCAGCTCAACCGCGTCAGCCTTTCATGATCATTCTGTGTGCATCTGGGCGGCACGAAGAGTATTTTTGAGCAGCATAGCGATGGTCATAGGTCCGACTCCTCCCGGAACCGGGGAGATGGCGGCCACCCGCTTTTTGGCCTCTTCAAATTCAAAGTCCCCTTTCCACACATAGCCTTTTTTGGCGCTGGGCTCTTCCACGCGGACGGTGGCTACATCAACGGCGACGGCACCGGGTTTGAACCATTCTCCTTTGATCATTTCAGGTCTTCCCATTGCTCCGATGACTATATCGGATTCTTTTACGACGGCTGGAATATCCTGAGTCCGGCTGTGAACCACAGTCACAGTCGCGTTTGCGTGTACGAGAAGGAGAGCCATCGGCATGCCCACGATATTGCTGCGGCCCAGTACTGCAGCATTGGATCCGGAGATAAAAAAATCATCCAGTTTTTTTTCAGCTTCCCGCAGCATGTGCATCACACCGAACGGTGTGGCCGGAATAAAAAGTGGATCTCTTCCTTTCATAGCTAACCGTCCGATGTTGACTGGATGGAAACCATCCACATCTTTGTCCAGCTTGATTTTCATCAAGATCTTTTCTTCATCCAGGTGATCAGGCAAGGGCAGTTGAACCAAAATGCCATGGACTTTGGGATCGTGGTTTAATTCATCGATCAAAGCCATAAATTCTTCCTGCTGCACATCATCGGGAAGTTCATGCTGAAATGAATCTATGCCGACTTCTGCACACCGGTTGCGTTTCATTTTGACATACATTTTTGAAGCCGGATTGGAACCGGACAAAACGGCAGCCAATCCCGGAGTTGTTCCGGATTCTTCTTTCATACGGGCGACGGTATATTTAATCTCTGATTGAATGGATTGGGCCATGGCTTTGCCATCTAAAATATAAGGAATGTCCTCGTTCATATTGATCTCCTTCTTGTTTCGATTCTCTTTGTATCTTTTGTATCACAGGTCATTCGCCGGGTCAATTCGGATGACCGCAAGTTGGGCTTTATCTTCTCGAAGATAAAAGGTAAAATAAAATTTAGCTGGATTATTTATCCATTTTGCTGCCGGCCCGGAAAAAGACAGCCCATTAATCCAAATAAAAAAAATGAGTGAAAGCACATCTGAATAATCCGGAAAATCAAATAGAGAGGTGAAACGATGTGGTGGGAAGATAAAGTCATGCGGACATTCCGCTGCCGTCTGAATCAGAAAGCCGGAGTTTTAGGCAATTTATTATCCGCTATCGGAAAAGCTGACGGATACCTGGGCGAGATAAAAACTCTGCGCATGGGCAGTGCAACCGTGGAAAGGGATATTGTCGTATTTGCGGACGATATGGACCACATGGAACGGCTGGCCCGGCTGGTGAGACAGGAGCCGGATGCGGAATTACTCGAAGTCAGGGACGAAGTTATGGAAATGCATCAGGGCGGAAAAATTGCAATTCGCAGTCGCTACCGCATTGAAGATTTGAATCAGCTTCGGCGGGTATATACACCCGGAGTGGCTGAAATCTGTCTGCAGATCCAAAAGAATCCGGAATTGGTCCGCAGATTCACCTCCATTCCCCATTTTGTGGCGATTGTGACCGACGGTTCCGCAGTACTGGGATTAGGTGACATTGGACCCCACGCATCCATGCCGGTCATGGAGGGCAAAGCGTCGTTGATGGAAACTCTGGTCGGCCTTTCCGGAATTCCCATATTGATCAACAGCAAAGATGTGGATGAGATTGTCGAAACGGTGATGCGGATTGCACCCACATTCAGTGCAATTCAGTTGGAAGACATTTCCGCACCCCGCTGTTTTGAAATTGAAAAAAAGCTGGCGGAAAATCTGGAAATGCCGATTATGCATGATGACCAGCATGGAACGGCTGTGGTGGTTACCGCGGCCTTGATCAATGCCGCCAAGATGGCGAATGTCAAATTGGAAGATTGCTGCATCGGCCAAGTCGGATTAGGTGCTTCCGGTCTTGCCATCGCCCGAATGCTGATGCATCTTTTTGAGCAGCCGATTATTGGGACCGATCTGAATGAGCAGGCCATGCAGCGGCTGGAAGAAGAGGGTGGGGATTCATCCTCGCTGGAAGAAATCATGCGGACTTGCCAGGTGGTGATATCGACCACCGGGGTTGCAGGTTTGATTAAACCCGAGATGGTCCAAAAGGACTACTGCTAAGTGGAGACGGGCGCGCGCAGGACGTCGGCCTACGAGA
>CAYRTV010000058.1:0-10881 GCA_964427225.1 uncultured Eubacteriales bacterium | reverse complement strand
TAAGCCATAATTCCGAACTGCGTCCGTTGGATGTGAGAATCCGGTGCATTTCTTTGTCCATAACCGGGATGGAGAAGCGGGATGGATAGACATTCTCAGCGATGGCCTTTCGTTTGATGGTGTACATAACATCCGTGATTTTGATGTTTGAGGGGCAGCGGACCTGGCAGGTATAACAGGATGCGCACAGCCAGGGAGTGAAGCTTTTGAGCACCTCGTCCCGGAATCCGTTTTTGACCATAGCTATAATTTTTCTGGGGGAATAATCCATGTATTCGACACTGGGGCAAGAGCTGGAACAGGTGCCGCACTGAATGCAGCGGTCCATGGTTTCGCTGTGGCTGTCGGTTTTGATCTCCTCCAGGAAATGATGGTCGAGTGTTTCTTCCAAGACAACTTTTTCTTGGATACCCATTTAACCTCCTTTATTAAGGTTTGACTTGATTTATATTAAATTGAGTCAAGACCTAACCTGGATAAACCGTGGTGTGGAGGAGGGAGGAGTTTGAGGTGGAGCCGATGATTCCCGCCGGTAACGTCATTAATAAACGCTCGTTTTGTGCGAATGTACGCACAGTTCTCACCCATGACCTTAAAAAACCTTAATCAAAGCATAAAAATTCCTGCATCAATCGATAATACTGCCGATTAAGTTGATAATACTAACAATTATTCTTCCTGCGCAAATTATTCTATTTTTAAATTTTGCGATTGTCAATAAAAAATCCTATAATTTTTTTATGGATTTTGATTCTGAGTTTGAATCGCTTTGCGGATTGGTCAAGCTGCGCCTGCAGGAAAAGGAGAAAAAAGAACTTCTGCCGCAGCTGCATAAAATCGTCGACTGGGTTTCTAAGCTGGATACATGGCGGGATCTGGACGGGGAGGCGGTCTTGCATTCTCCTGTGCTGTTTAATGCGCCCACGCGGGAAGATGCCGTCGTAAAATCCCTGCCGGTGGAAAGAGTCCTGGCCGATGCCCCGCGGTCACGACGGGGGATGATCGAGGTCCCCGGAGCCATTAAGAAAGCAAAATGAACCCGGCTCGTTTAAGTGCCGCCTGCATTGCTTCTCTGGTTTCCGGCGGAGAGCTGAAAGCTGAAGCTGTGACCGCTGCGTTTCTCCGGCAGATAGAAAAGAAAAATCCGGATATTTCCGCTTACATAGAAGTATGCAGTAAGCATGCCATGGAACAAGCCCGGCGCATTGACCGGGAAAGGATAACCGGCCGCCTGGCCGGAGTCCCGGTCGCCCTCAAAGACAACATATTATATAAAGGTTTCCCGGCCACCTGCGGCTCTCGAATGCTGGAACATGCCGTTGCCCGGTATGATGCCGCGGCGGTGAAGAAACTCAAAGCGGAAGGGGCCGTCATTATTGGGAAAACGAATATGGATGAGTTTGCGATGGGCTCGTCTACGGAAAACTCCGCCTTTTTCCCGACCCGCAACCCGTATGACCTTTCCCGCGTTCCCGGCGGATCGAGCGGAGGGTCCGCGGCGGCGGTGGCGGGAGGAATGGCCGCTGCCGCGCTTGGTTCGGATTCGGGCGGTTCGGTCCGCCAGCCGGCCGCATATTGCGGACTGGTAGGATTGAGGCCCACGTACGGACGCATTTCCCGTTACGGCCTGGTAGCGTTTGCATCATCCTTTGACCAAATCGGACCCTTGTGCCGGTCTGTGGAGGATTGCGCCCTGATGACAGCTTGCCTTTGCGGTCATGACCCGGCGGATTCCACATCTGCCCAGGAACCGGTACCGGATTTTGCATCATTAGTGAATGAACCCGTCCACCCCGACGGCTGGAAAATCGGCCGTCTGCATCCGGATATGCTGGATGGTGTTCAGCCGGAAGTACGATCGGCCTATGAAAACATGATCTCGCTTCTAACCGAAGAAGGTGCTGATATCATTGATATGAATTTTCCTGACTGGAAGTACGCGCTGCTGAGCTATTTTATTTTAGCTCCGGCTGAGGCCAGTTCCAATCTGTCCCGGTTTGACGGAGTAAGATACGGTTTGCGGGTTCACATGGATGATTTGGATGAGATGTATATCCGCTCCCGCACTGAAGGATTTGGAAGAGAAGTGAAAAGACGTATTTTTTTCGGTGCCTTTGCATTAAGTGCCGGGCAGTACGAGTCATTTTTTCTTCGGGCCACCCGGGCTCGGAGGAAAATCGCCGATGAATTGATCCGGTCTATGCGGAAGGTGGATTTTATTTTAACCCCTACCACGGCGGAAGCGGCCTTTGCTTTGGGAGACAGGGAGGATCCCATCGCCATGTACCGTTGCGACCGTTTTACCGTCCCGGCCGGATTGGCCGGTTTGCCGGCGCTGTCCCTGCCGATGGGCCGAAGTAAAGCCGGATTGCCCCTTGGGCTTCAAATCGTGAGTGGTTTTTTTCAGGAAATTCGTGTATTTAAACTTGCTTTTTGGCTTGAAAACAGAGTACAATGAGAAAAAATTTTGCATGGGAAGGAGGAAACATGAATAGA
Organism: uncultured Eubacteriales bacterium; assembly: GCA_964427225.1. GTDB lineage: Bacteria > Acidobacteriota > Aminicenantia > Aminicenantales > Aminicenantaceae > CAYRTV01. The sequence goes on along the minus strand of CAYRTV010000058.1, from coordinate 8,385 downwards.
AAAGTTATTTCTATTTTAGGGATTGGTGCTATATGTTTGCTTATCCATAGCTGCGCGTCGCATCCGGAACAAGGGCTATTGGATAGATACTTTAATGCTCTCTCCCTTAATGACCTGCAGACACTTTCAACCATGGCGATTGAACCGGCTGAAATTGATTTTAAATCGTGGGAAATTGTTGCAGTTTCCGAGGTGGAAACCGCAGAATTCAAGCTCCCTGAACTGGACCAGAAAATCTCTGAGCTGAAGAAAAAAGTCGATGATTCCGTTGGAAAAACACTGGAAGCCCGGGATGCTCTCGATGAAGCCAAATTTGAACTGGAACGGAGGCGGACTCGCGCCAACCGGGAAAAAGTGGATGAGATGCAAGCTCAATATGATGAGTTGTACGAGCAGACCAAAGAACTCCAGAAGCAATACAATGACGCCAAAGCTGCAGCCGAAGAAGCAGAAGAAATCGCGTTATTTTCTTTGGGTGGTAATTATCCCGCTATCCGTCAATTTACAGGCGATGTGAACAAAAAACATGTGGATATCAGGGTGACCACTCCGGAAGGAGCCGAAGAAATGTACCGCGTGTTCATGCGGCAGTATGAACTGACTGATCCCACAACCAACATCACGCATAACGGCCGGTGGATTATCCTCAGGTTTGAAAGGCTTAATTGAACCCGATTTTTTTGATTTAATAAAACAGCCGCAGGTATTGCAGGCATTGACTCTAGAATAGTTTTCCTTTATAAATATAGCCCATACTCGCTAAATATCGTGGGCCGTTAGCTCAGTTGGCAGAGCACCGGCCTTTTAAGCCGGGTGTCGCTGGTTCGAATCCAGCACGGCTCACCATCAGGCGCTCCTGTCGTCTAGCCAGGTCTAGGACACCGCCCTTTCAAGGCGGCGACACGGGTTCGAATCCCGTCGGGAGCGCCATTTTTTTTGCAAATACCTTAACGTACGCAAAAAAGTTCACTGGCGGAAATGAAGCCTGCATTGCTCAATTTGGCAAGTTACGGTACTTTGGATACAGGAAAAGCATGCCTAAACCAATCATTAAACCTAAGAAAAGCGGACCACTGCAGGTAAAACATTTACAGAAATGCGTTAATTCCAAAGGGGAACAATTAGAGGCCCCGTCCTCTCTGCTTCTTTGCCGCTGCGGTGAGTCTAATACTAAACCCTATTGTGACGGAACGCACGCGAAAATCGGATTCAGCGATAAGAAAGATCCGGGACGGGTTCCGGATAAAGTCGATGATTATCCGGGAAAAAAAATCACTATTCATGATAACCGGGGTGTGTGCGCACATCGGAAGCATTGTGTTCATTTTGGACCCAAAGTTTTCCGCATGCAGCACAAACCATGGATATTCCCTGATGCCCAGGAAGCAGAAGAATCCATTCGGGTGGTCAAAATGTGTCCTTCCGGAGCGCTGAGCTATACCAAAGACGGGGTTCTGCATAGGGACTGGGATCAGGAACCTGCCATTCTTATTTCTAAAAACGGCCCGTATGATGTACAGGGCTATATAGAGCTGGACGACCCGGATGGGAACCAGCCGGAATCCAAAGAGCATTATACCCTGTGCCGCTGCGGTTATTCCAAAAATAAGCCGTTTTGTGACGGCCGGCATGCGCGGATTGGATTTAATGATCCCCGTAATTAAAAGGAACTCCAGTAACGCGATTGTTGTTCTGTCCGTGAATAAGCCAAGCTAAAATGGATTGATCTCGTCGTTTTCGTCTTTTTTTGATGTTTCTGAGTCTGAATCTTGGGCGGAAATGTCCTTCATTTTCCGGCGGTACCTTCTGAATAAAAAAGCCGCGGGTGCGATATAAAAGGCTAAAATAATGGGTGTCAGCATGAACCAGTAGATATTATAATCGGGTATAAAGAGCAGGATGAATGCAGTGATGCCGGCAACGGCGGCTAAAATGGAGGCCGCCAAAAGCCCCCGGGCAATCCAAACGTCTTTTATGTTGTTTTTTTGTTTCACTAAAAGGAAAACTCTTTTTTACGGAATAATTTCAAGCACACATCGACTACTTCGGGGTCATATAGTGTACCCTTGTTCTCTTCAACTTCTTTTAAGGCGGTCTCGAGGCTGAGCGCCGGCCGGTACGGGCGGTGAGTGGACATGGCTTCAATGACATCCGCCACGGCTAGAATCCGGGCTTCCAGATGAATATCTTCGCCCTTGAGTCCTTTGGGATACCCGCTGCCGTCCATTCTTTCATGGTGCTGGAGGACAAATTCCCCCACCGGCCAGGGGAATTCGATGGATTTGAGAATATCAAAACCGACCTGAGGATGGGTTTTTATGATATTGTATTCTACGGGAGATATTTTTCCGGGCTTGCTTAATATTTCCGCCGGGACATAGATTTTGCCGATATCGTGCAGGCCTCCCGCCATCCTCACTCCATCGATCTGATCCTGGGATAACTTCATTTCCCTGGCGATGGCGCAAGCCAATTTTGTGACTCTTTTTTGATGTCCTGCGGTATAGGGATCTCTGGTTTCGATGGTATAGGCCATGGCTTGAACGGTGCCTTCCATAGCCTTTTTCTGTTTCTCCCAGCTGTGTTTTAAGGCATCTTCAGTTTTTTTTCGCTGGGTTATATCGGTGAAAGTCAGGACAATCCCTGAGATATTGCTTTTTTCATCCAGGATGGGATTGATGTTTTGACGGATGTGAATTGAATTTTTGTTGGACGAATTGAGCACAACCTCGGGAGCAAGTTCTATTTCTTTTCCTTTTAGAATATCATTTATCGGGATATGAACCGGCTTGCCGGAGGATTCATCGATGACCGGATAAACATCCCGCAGGGTTAAATCGCCTGGATTTCCAGGCTTTTTCCCGGTCATGGCTTCTGCTAAAGGGTTCATAAAGATGACTTGTCCATTTGCATCAGTTGCAATCACGCCATCCCCCACATTTTTCAATATTGTGAATAACCAGCGCTCACTTCTTTTTAACTTTTTCTCCATCTCAAATTTATACAGGGCGATCTCAATCGTGGTCTGTAATTCGCGTTCTTCAAACGGTTTCAGCAAATATCCGAACGGTTCGGATTTTTTTGCCTGCTGGAGCGTGATTTCATCTGCATAAGCGGTTAAGTAGACGATAGGGATATTGAGATGGGTATAAATGTAATCCGCAGCCTCAACTCCGGATCGCTGGCCTTCCAGCATGATATCCATTAAAACCAGGTCGGGTGCCTTTTCGGATGCGGCTTGGATGGCCTTATCGGAAGTGGAAAGAACCTCCACAACATTGTAATCCAGCCCGACCAGCATGTTTCTAATATCGCGGGCAACGATTCCCTCGTCTTCCACCACAAGAATATTGATTTTGGACATAGTTTACCTTTATCTACTTCATATTCAATTTGACCTTAAACCCATTATAATATAAATAACATTCAGGTTGAGATATGTCAACGCCGTGTCAATACAGTTGACAAAGGGAGCACCATTTTCTATTGTAATGTCATTATCCCCATGGGCGGTTAGCTCAGCGGAAGAGTGCCTGCCTTACAAGCAGGGGGTCACTGGTTCGAATCCAGTACCGCCCACCATTGATTGAGTCATTCATGAAAAAATTGCGACATATATTTTTATTTTTTGCTTTATCGATAAGACTGGTTTTTTTACGAAAATTAATATTTAAATCGATCATGAGCATTTTTTAAAACTTATTTATAATCGCAATTTTTTCACCTTTCAGGCGGGCCGAATCTCACCGCATCGGCTTCGTTACTCCTCCTCGACGTGAAGTATAACGACTTCGTCGGAGAGCCTCGCATCTGCGGCAATCTCGGCCCGTGAATGACCAATCAATACATTCCGCTCACTGCAGCTGCCGGTTTACAGCTCCTCGACGTGACGTGACGACCTTTACTAAGTCATTGTCATCCTGCGAAGCGCAGCGACGTAAGGATTTTGGACTGCTTTGCGAGGCGAGACGGAACGGATTCTTTCGGAGGAGCACTCTAAGAACCCGCGGCCGTTAACGCGGCCTCGGGATGACATTTGCATGCCGCCCCAGGCCCGGGACGACATTGAATTAAAGAATTGTCGTCGGTTACCTCAAGAGAAGACGGTTATTGGCTATTGACATAAGAAAAGCTATATGTTAGTTTTATAAAACTTTCCAATAAACATATTTTATAAAAAAGGTAGAGACGATGTTTGCTGTAATTAAAACTGGCGGAAAACAGTATAGAGCTCAAGAGGGCGATATCCTGCAAATCGAAAAAATTAATTATAAAGAGGGCCAAAAAGTATCATTCAGCAAGATTCTTTTGATTGAAGACGGCGGAAAGACTCTCATTGGCACGCCTTATATTGAGGATGCTGTTGTAAGCGGGATTGTGCTGGAAAATTTCAAGGATAAGAAAGTTATTGTTTTTAAGAAAAAACGCAGAAAACGCTATAAAAAAACCAGAGGCCACAGGCAGCAATTGACCCGAATAAAAATTGAAGAAATCGCCACTGGAAAACCGGGTGCGGGTGCAAAGAAAAAAGAAGCGGAGAAAGAGAAAACTGCGGAGAAAAAAACTGCCGCCAAAAAAGCATCGGAAAAGAAACCGGCTGCAAAAAAAGCACCGGAAAAGAAAGAAAGCGAAAGCAAGCCCGCAGCAAAAAAATCGACCCAAAAGAAGACGGCTGCAAAAAAACCTGAGACCAAGAAAAAAACATCTGCAAGTAAAACCGGAACCCAAAAAACCGGAACCAAAAAATCAGGTTCTAAATCCACAGCCGGCGGAAAGAAGAAGCAGGAGACAAAAAAAACGACTAAGTCAAAAAACAACGAGGCCTCTTCTGCCGGAAAAAAGAAAACCAGCAAGAAAAGCTCATCCGATAAGGAGTAAACCATGGCTCATAAAAAATCAGGCGGAAGCGCAAAAAACGGACGAGACAGCATATCTAAACGCTTGGGACTCAAGCGCCATGCCGGCCAGCAGGTCAAGGCCGGATCTATTTTGGTGCGGCAAAGGGGCACTCCATTCAAAGCCGGGATGAATGTAGGCCGGGGAAAAGATGATACTTTGTTTGCCAAAGTATCCGGCCAAGTTCAATTTGAATCCAAAGCGAAACGCAAATTTGTTTCCGTTATACCGAATTAATAAATTTTATTGAGATCACCAGTTCACTTTAATCAAAAATCCACCCATCGTGCAAACGAGTCATTTTGCGGGCAATGCCGGCTGGCAGGTTAATAACCCTGGATTATGTTTATTGATCAGGTCAAAGCGACTTTCATCGCCGGAAAAGGGGGAAATGGATGCATGAGTTTCCGGAGGGAATACCGGGTTCCCAAGGGCGGTCCGGATGGCGGCAATGGAGGAGACGGAGGCAGTATTTATCTTCAATCCAAAGAAGGACTGAATTCCTTGTCTTATTTCCGGTATCATCCCATTATTAAAGCCGGGCGGGGGGCCCATGGCCAGGGCTCCAACAAGACCGGAGAAAAAGGGAAAGACCGCTATCTGAAGGTTCCAGTTGGGACGCAAATCAAGCAGGACGACCGTGTTGTTTTTGATTTTGTTAAACCGGAACAAACATTTACAGTAGCCCGGGGAGGCAAAGGAGGCCGGGGTAATGCGACCTTTGTTTCATCCACTAACCGGGCACCCCGGAAGGCGGAGGAAGGGAAACCGGGCGAAGAAAAAGTGATAACTCTGGAATTGAAGCTGATTGCGGATGTCGGCCTGGTTGGTTTCCCAAATGTCGGGAAATCCACTCTGATCTCTAAGGTTTCAGCAGCCAAGCCGGTTATAGCGGATTACCCTTTCACCACCATCATACCTAACTTAGGGGTAGTGGATGCAGGGGAGTTCGAAAGTTTTATCATGGCGGATATTCCTGGCTTAATTGAGGGGGCCCATGCCGGGCACGGGCTGGGCATCCGCTTCTTGAAGCATATACAGCGGACAAAAATTCTGGTGCATATTGTGGATATTTCCATTTATTCCGGCCGGGACCCGGTTGAGGATTTTGTGACCGTCAGTAAGGAAATGGAAACTTTTGATGCATCTCTGCTGAAAAGGCCGCAGTTGGTTGTCGCTAATAAAATTGATTTACTGGGCGATAACCGCAGCCGCTTGGAGAATATAGCCGGCTATGCCCAGAAACACGGATTGCCCTTTTTTGCGGTTTCGGCCCTGCAGGGAATTGGGTTGAGAGAACTTATTTTCGCCCTTGCCAGCCAGTTAAAGGATATCCAGCGGAAATCTTGACATGAGCAAAGAAAGAATTGGAATGCTGGGGGGAACATATAATCCCATTCACCTGGGTCACATTAAGGCGGCAAAAACGGTGATTAAAAATTTTAATTTGGACAAGATTCTTTTTATTCCCGCTTATATTCCTCCTCACAAAGAAAAAGGTCCGGTGGCGGAAGCCGAACACCGATGGGAAATGGTGAAAAAAGCGGTGGCTCCCTACCCGCGTTTTGTCCCCTCTTCCATTGAGATTGACGCGGGAGGACCTTCATATTCCATTATCACGATCCGCAAGATCAAGCGGATATACCCGGTTGAGCGTCTCTTTTTCATTTTAGGAGTCGATGCCTTTCTTGAAATTGAAACCTGGAAAGATTATCGAGATGTTCTGGAATCATGTGCTTTTATTGTTATCAGCCGGCCCGGGTCTCCTTTGGAGAAATCCGCAGAAATCCTGGATGATAAGTACAAAGAAAAGATGACATATCTGGATCAGACCGCTAAAATAAACAAGAAGACGCTCACTGAAAGTAAAATATATTTATATAAAATGAACTCTTTGGATATTTCTTCCACAGAAATAAGGGAAAAAATGAAGCAGGGCCTGTCCATCCAGGGATTGGTTCCGCTTACAGTTGAAAAATATATTAAGGAGAACAATTTATATTTATGATGATGAAAACAACTGAATCCAATTCTTTGTCCAAAAAGGAACTGCCGGCAGAGGTCAAACTCTCAGTGAAAGCAGGGCAGGATAAAAAAGGGGAAGGGATTGTCGTCATTGATATTGGCGAGCTCTCGTCTTTTGCCGATTATTTCGTGATCATGCACGGCCAATCCCATCGCCAAAATAAAGCAATCTCGGATAATATCCGCGAGCAGCTGAAAAAGAAAAATATCAAACCTCTGAGTATTGAAGGACTTGACAATGCGGATTGGATATTGATGGATTATGGCAATTTTATTTTGCACATTTTTTCCAAAAGAACACGCGAATTTTATGACATTGAACAATTATGGGCTGACGGCCCCCGCATGACTTTTTAATCAAACCGGAAACCGGTTGAAAAAACATTTGACATTTATGTGACAACTCTTTATTTTCATTGCTGCAAAATTTTTTTCGGGTTTCAGCCATGACTGAAAGGTTTGAGAATGCATTTGAAAATGCTGTGGCCGGGTAAAACCCGGAACCGGGCCATGAGAGAAATTGAAAATGAGTATCTTATCAAAATTCAACGAATGGTTGCCGGGGTTGATGTGATTGAGACAAAAGAGGCCCGGGGATGGTCTGATAAAGAGAAGGATAAAATACAAGAAATCGAAACTTATGGTATTGAAAAATGTCTGGGAGAAGAATATATTATCTGTCTTTCGGACAAAGGAAATATGATGAGCTCGATACAATTAGCTGGGTTATTGAAAAAAACTGAACTGCATTATCCATATCCGACAGCTTTTATTGTCGGGGGTTTTCTCGGCGTAAAAGACCGTTTGGTGACCCGGGCGGATACTTTACTGTCTTTATCAAAAATGACGTTTTCGCATGAATTAACCCGTATTATGTTATTAGAGCAGATTTACCGCGCCGTAAATATACTTAAGGGAAATCCATATGCCAAATAAAGGGGACATCATGAATCAAAAAGAAAAAGAACGCATGAAAACGAAACTGGCAGAAGAAAGGCAGGAACTCATTGAACAATTAAGTGAGTTCCGCAGCAACAGCCGTGAGTTGGAACCGGAAATCGCTCAAGATGTGGGCGATAAAGCGGAAAGCTCGTATACGAAGGAATTTCTGCTGCATTTGTCCGAAGGAGAAAGAGAACGGCTGTTTCAGATCGATGAGGCATTGAAAAAGATCGAAAAGAGCAATTATGGTACTTGTGATAACTGCGGGCAACCCATATCAAAGAAAAGATTGAATGCGATTCCATGGACTCCTTACTGCATCAAATGCAAAGAGAAACAAGAGCAGGAATCTCCTTGACCTGACTGCGGGAAAACATTTTTCCGCCGGATTGATTTTTTTTCCTTCGGTTTGCAAAATTTGCGGCCGTTTTCTGGAGAATCCGGAAGAAAAGATCGTCTGCCGTTTGTGTTTGGCGGAAATGAAGCCGAATCGCCGGGCGTTTTGCTCAAGCTGCGGCTGTT
>CAYRTV010000057.1:0-11077 GCA_964427225.1 uncultured Eubacteriales bacterium | reverse complement strand
ATGAACGTATTGTCGTCGTCTGCGGCAATCTCGGCCCGTGAATAATCCAGGCTAATAATCGGAACGTTTATCCCGTCCCTGCTTGCGTTTCTTGCCTTGCTTGGAGTTCCGGCGGTAATCGAAATCGTAGTCATCAAATTCGCAGGAATACTCCAGTTGCTCTTCCAGACGTTCCAGCTCTCTTTCCCAGGTATCAATCTCTCTTTCCAAGCCTTCGGTATCTTCGCTTTCGGCATGGCGTTCAATGCGTCTGCGATTCTGTTCGATACGTCGCCGTAAACTTTTAATTTTTTCTTGGATGCGTTTTTGATTCATGATCGTTCCCCGCACATGAAATCAAGACGGCCGCTGGGTTTTTGAGGCCATTTCATTGCTCTTCGTTGGATTTCATATTTCATTTTATATCCAATACATTTATAAATCAATTTTGCTACGGCAAAAGGAGAGTTGGGATCGGATTCCCGGTAGGATAATTCAACGACATCGCAGCCGATAACATTTTTTGATAAAAAAATGGTCTGGAGAATGTCCATAGCTTCATACCACTGAAAACCGCCCGGCTCAGGGGTTCCGGTGCTGAAGACCACACTCCAATCGAAAACATCCACATCGAGGGTCAGAAACACCGGTTCGGGCAGTTTATTCAGTTCGGATTTCAAATCCCACTTGCCTTTGCGATAATCCGTCATGGTTAAAATAGGGATGGATTTTTTTTCGGCCAGGGACGCTTCTTCGGCAGAAAGACTCCTTATGCCGATATGGAGGGTATGCTGAGTTTGTTCCCGCACGCGGGCCATCACACTGGCATGGCTGAAGGGGCTGCCCTCATAACTTTCCAACAAATCCGCATGGGCGTCCAATTGGATAACGGACGCCGCCGGAAAGCGTTTTTTTATCGCCTGAAAGGCGCCGCTTGAAATGGAATGATCCCCTCCAGCCAACACGACCCATTTCCCGGATTCGGTTAAATCCCCCACCATATCACGTAAAGTCGACAGCATGGTTTCCGGGTCATCCGGAACCGCCGGAGGGGCAATGGTCGCAATTCCGGCTTTATACGGTTCTTCCCGGAGCTCTTCGTCATAAAGCTCTAAATAATGGGAAGCCTCCAGAACGGCTTGAGGTGCCAAGGCTGTCCCGGCGCCGTATGAAATGCCCCCTTCGTAAGGAACGGGGAGTATGGCAACAGCGGCTGTCTCATAATCGGAAAACGGCGGTTCGAGCCCCAGAAAAGGGGGGTGATGGCATTTCATTCGGGTGATTTCAATTGTTCAATCATAGCGGGAAACCGGTCAATGAGTCTGCGGGCCGGCCTTTGTCCGCATACATCCATGACATAAGCACTCAGCAGGGGAAAAACCAGACTGTATTCCCCCCATATTTGAACCAGTTTTTCTTCTTCTGCAGATTTATACTTCCCCCAGGTGACCGCTTCTCCGAAAGTGCACCCGGATAAACTGCCTTCCCGCTCGGAGGCTGTCCCGATTTGAAGACCGCGGTCAGCACCCTGAAAATTCAGACCCAGGAATTGACTGAGGGTGGGGCCGGTTTGCTGGATGAAGTTTTTTGGGCCGCCGCCTCCCAATTCAACAAAACCGGTATGCCCGGCTGAATATACGATAGCGGCGGAATCAAATATATCCTTCTGCAGCGACATATCTACAGGATAGCCGTCTTTTTCACTGCGGACAAAATTCATGGCTATGGAGTGATTGGTGTAAGAATCCCAAAATACGGGAACTCCCAGGCGAGCGGCGGTAATAAGGAAGCTTCGCTCCGGACGGGGAGCTTTTTCTCCCGCCCATAAACCGAGCTTATGGTTGATTTCCCAACTGGCCCATTTTTGTCCGCCGAGGAAGTCATAATTTTCCTGCACAAAGTCTTGGATAATGGCATCTTGTGCTTCCAGGGTCTCTTTTTCCCGGATACCGATATCATAGATGCGGGTGTCACCATGTTTTCTGAGTTCATCGTCATTCCAATGAGGAGGGATGGACTTAACCGGCAAATTAAAGGCGAAATGCAGGTCATGATAAATCTGGGCGCCGGTGGAACAAATCACATCAATGAAACCTGCATCCAGCAGGGAAACCACCATTCCGCCCATTCCGCCGGCGATGCCGGCTCCGGCGATCCCAAGCCAGATCACGTCATTTTCCTTTATCATACGTTCATATAAGCGGGCTCCGCGGGCCAGGTTGCGGGCTTCAAAAGAGAGGCTGGCCATTAAATTCACTATCTCCGGAACGGAAAGTCCGGGCCGGATGGATTGGGGAATTAAATCAGGATGGGAAGCAAAACAGGATTTGAAGGTCATGGTTAGTCTCTTTTATATAGTTAATCCATAAGCATGACAGCACAGGCAAGAACGGTGGTCCACAAGCCGTCTTTATGTCCCTGTGCGGATTGGGCCACACTGCGGCTCGTGAATTTACGTTTCTGGTCGGTGATATATAATTTTTTCCGTTCATCCCAATCGGTGTCCGGATCAAGTTCAATGCCCAGGGTCGAAGCCAGCATGGTGGCGGCTAAGTCTTCGGCGAAATCTTTGGATTTTTTCATGGTCTCACCGAAAGCATGGTGTTCGCTGAGATATCCGTACTGCTTCTTGTCAAAAGGCTGCGCCAGCCCGATGGCGGCTGAGACCAAGCGATTGGGTTCATTGGTGGCTTCCCGGGCCATCACTACTAAAGCGATTTGCCCCGGATGCATTAAGGACAGCCCCTGAGACCGCGAGAGAATTTTGCAATCGGGAGGAAAGATGCTGGAAATGGTCACCAAGTTGTATTTTTCAATTCCGGCGTCCCGCAAAGCCACTTCAAAGCTCTGCAGCTTATTCTTGTGATAGCCCGCGCCCTTGGTGAAAAACATCTTATTCGGCAACAGGGTATGCATCTTGGTTTTCTCCTAATTATATTAACCGCAACGGTTAAAATTTGTTTATAGCACAGTTTTTGTTGTTGGACAAGCTTTTAACACCAAAAATCCACGCTGCTTATTTAGCGAGACCGTATCCGGGAACTAAGGGAAACCGCAGATGAAACACAGCTTTTTTGAGAACAAAGCGGATTCAGAGGATCGCCGAAGCTGTGGCCGAACTCCTGCAGAAAAATTTCCGGACTGCGATCATCATCAGCTGTGAAAATGGCTTTAATCGTTGAATATGCCGCCCCGAATGATTTTAGGCTGATTATGCAATATTTGCGTCAAAGTAAAAATTTAAGCTAACATTTTTGCTTAGACGCAAAAATGTTTGACAAATATTTATTTATTATGTATTTTGACTTTATGATTCACGGCCGTTATTTATCAGATTGCGTATATCAAGACCTCATGGATAAGATGGTGTTTATTGGTGGAGCAAGACAAGTTGGGAAAACGACTTTTGCTACACAAATCATTGCGAATCATTTTGACCGTCCCGCATATTATAATTGGGATAACCGTTCAGACCGGAGAAAGATAATCAAATCGGATTGGCCTGGAGATGCAGATCTGCTTATTCTGGATGAAATTCATAAATATCAAAAATGGGAAGGGTTGCTCAAGGGCGAGTTTGACAAATTAAAAGAAAAATATAGGTTTCTGGTCACCGGGAGTGCCAGACTGGATATATTCAGAAGAGGCGGAGATTCCCTGCAAGGGCGCTATCATTATTATCGCCTTCATCCTTTCAGCCTCTCGGAATACCTTGGTATAAGAAAGCCGGCCTTGGTTTTTAAAGAGGTCGATCTCAGCCTTGGACATGCGTCTGAAGAATACGAAAAATTATTTTCATTCGGGGGTTTTCCGGAACCGCTTTTCAAGACCAGTGAGCGTTTTACGCGAAGATGGCATAACGAAAAAATAGAAAGAATGTTTCGCGAAGATATTCGTGACACGGAGAGAATAAGGGATTTAGGCAGCATGAAACTTCTCAGTGATTTACTTCCTGAACGAGTGGGCTCGCTTCTTTCCGTAAATGCATTAAGAGAAGATTTGGAAGTCAGTCACAGGGCTGTATCGAATTGGCTGGATATTCTGGAAACATTTTATTATCATTTTCGGATTTATCCCTATTATAAAAAAGTCATACGCTCCATAAGAAAAGAACCGAAACTTTATCTATGGGACTGGTCGGAGATTTCTGATCCGGGCCTAAGATTTGAAAATATGATAGCGGTCCATCTAATGAAATTTTGTCATTATCTTTATGATTTTGAAGGATATAAAGCTGAGCTTTTCTTCTTAAGAAATGTAGATAAAAAGGAAGTTGATTTTTTAGTCACAGTTGACCACAGGCCCTGGTTTGCGGTTGAAGCAAAAAATTCTTCGACAACTCTTTCCCACCATTTCTCATATTTCAAGGAAAGACTGAATATTCCATTTGCTTACCAGGTTATCAATAAAACCGGGGTGAACAGATTAATTAAAGGAATTCCGCTTGTTTCTGCTGATTGTTTCCTTAGAGGACTGATTTAATGCTTTTCAGCGCTCAGTCTTGATAAGGCCGTTTCTGGACAGTATCCATACATACCATGAAATCAAAAACAGGCGGGTATTATTGAAAGAGTCTGTGAGGATCATGAGCCTTTCATCATCACTAAAAAAAGAGACAAAGCCGTGGTGATGATGTCTTTAGACGATTATGAGTCTTTGCAGGAAACCGCCTATCTTCTCCGCAGTCCCCGTAATACCCGCCGGCTGCTGGAATCGATTCAGGAACTCGAAGCCGGGAGTCAAAAAGACTCCCACCTTTTTGTAAGAGTCATAGAATTATCCCTGAATCATCACCTCCTTTTACTACCTATATTCATGCAATTTTCATGCCAAAAATTAAGATCAAGATTTTTAGTTGTTTTCCCCTGAAAAAAAGATGTGTAAAATTTGATATATCAATAACTTATATTCAATTTATTGAACAATATCCAAATTATTGAATTTTTGGGCTTTATAGGCTGAACCTCGCCGCTTCCGCAAAAAAGGCAACCTAATTGACTCGAAATACGTATAAGGATATAGTGCAGATGAAAGAAATCTAACCATGAAATGCAGAGAGTGCCATACAGACAATCCTTCGGGAACCCGCTTCTGCGGGCAATGCGGGGCCTCTCTGCGCCCCCCAAAAAAAAAATCCGATTCCCCTACCCGTACCATGATCGCTACCCGCAAAAACCTGGCTATCGGCAGCACCGTGGGCGGGCGCTACCATATTATTGAAGAGCTGGGGGAAGGAGGAATGGGGAAAGTATTCAAGGCTATCGATAAGAAGATCGACGAAAAAGTCGCGATAAAAGTACTGAAACCGGAAGTGGGAGCAGATGAAAACATCTTGGCCCGGTTCCGCAATGAGCTGAAGCTGACCCGGAAGATATCCCACCGCCATATCTGCCGGCTGTATGATATCAGCGAAGACAACGGCCTGCAATATATTTCCATGGAGTATGTTTCAGGGGAAGACTTAAAGTCTCTGGTCCTCCGCATCGGTAAATTCACCGTAGGGAAAGCCATTTTCATTGCCCGCCAGACCGCAGAGGGGTTGCACGAAGCCCACCGGATGGGCATTGTGCACCGGGACTTGAAACCTCAGAACGTGATGATCGACAGAGAAGGCGATGCCAAAATCATGGATTTCGGCATCGCACGTTCTGTACGGGGCAAAGGCCTTACGGAAGAGGGCACCATTGTCGGTACCCCGGAATATATGGCTCCTGAACAGGTGGAAGGGAAAAAATCCGATCACCGCTCGGACATATATTCTTTGGGGATTATCATGTTCGAGATGCTGACCGGGCGGGTTCCCTTTGAAGGAGAAACGCCTTTATCGGTTGCAGTTAAACAAAAAACCGAGCGGCCGTCCGACCCCCGCAAGCTCAACGTGCAGATTCCCGAAGACGTCAGCCGGATTATCCTTAAATGCCTGCAGAAAGATCCGGCTAGGCGGTATCAGAGTTCGGAACAGCTGCTGGCCGACCTGAAAGCGGTGGAGAAAAAAATACCGGAAACCGACCGGGCCCGGGGAGAAGCACGAACCCCTTTAACCCGCGAAGTCACAGTTAAATTAAAATTGAACCGGGTTGTGTTTCCAGCGGCGGCGGTTCTGGTTTTAGCCATATTGGGATTCATTGCCTGGAGCCTTTTTTCTCCGGGTTCGGTGGCTTTTCCTGAAAACAGCAAACCTTCGTTCGCGGTTATTCATTTTGAGAACAACACGGGAGATACCAATTTGGAGCATTGGCGGAAAGCCCTGTCCGATCTTTTGATAGCGGATTTAAGCCAATCCAAGTTCTTAAATGTGCTGAGCCCGGAGCGGCTGTATGATTTGATGGACGAGATGAATCTTCTTAATGTCCCTTCGTATTCTTCCCGGGTGCTCCAGGACCTGGCCGAACGTGCCGGAGTTAAGTTTATTTTGGTCGGGAAAATGACCAAAGCCGGAGAGACACTTCGCTTGAACACCACCCTGCAGGACGCGGAGAACGGGGAAGTGCTGGGACGCCAGCAAGTAGAAGGGGAAGGTGAGGCCTCCTTGTTCACGATGGTGGATGAGCTGACCCGCCTGGTCAAAGAAGATTTTCAACTGACAGAAAAAGAAATAGCCGCTGATTTTGACCGGGCCGTTGAACAAATCACGACAGCGTCCACTGAGGCGTTCAACTATTACCGAGAAGGAATGAAATATCAGAATCAGGGTGATTATTCTAAAAGCATCCCTTTGATGGAGCTGGCGGTTGCCGTGGACCCCGATTTCGCTATGGCCTACCGGACCCTATCAGCCGCTTATTACAATCTGGGTTTGACCACGGAAGCATCGGAAAAATTAAAGAAAGCCTTTGAATTGAGAGAACGAGTCTCAGAGCGGGAACGCTACTATATTCAAGCTGATTTTTTCCGCCAGTCCCAAGACGATTCCACCAAAGCTATTCAGGCCTACCAAAAGCTGCTGGAGCTTTATCCGGATGACCGCATCGGCAACAATAATTTGGGCATGCTTTACCTCATGCAGGAGGAATGGGACAAAGCCATAGAACGGCTGTCTGTCAACGTGCGGAACCGGACGGAAAGTTATGCCTCTTATACCAATTTGTCTACGGCCTATTTCTCAAAGGGGATGCCGGATAAAGCCTTAAACGTTCTGGGCTTTTACCTGGATGAAATCGGGGAAAATCCGCATATCCGGGATAACCGCGCCTGGATTTATATCCGCGAAGGCGACCTGGAAGCAGCCTTGGGGGAAACTGAAAAGATTGGAGTCGGAGAGTTGCAGATGGTTCCGGCCATACGCGGTGCGGTCCATCAAATTCGGGGGGAACTTAACCAGGCGGAGGTGGAATATCTCAAACTGATGGATTCCAAGCAGCCCCAATTCCATAATACGGGCCGGAGATATTTGACCAATCTGTATCTGCTGCAGGGCCGATTTAAAGAGGCGCTTCGCCAATGTGAACAAGGAAAAGAAATGGCGGAAGTGCTGGATGTTAAAGATTGGCGTGGGGAATGGATGCAGAACAAGGCCTTTGTCCATCTGTCGGCGGGAGAGGAAGATAATGCTGTCGCAGAAAGCAAGCGGCTTATGGACTTAGCCGCAGAATCCAAGCATTCTGGTTTCAAGCGGACCGCCTATTTCATAAAAGGATTGGCATACAGCGAAAAGAATGATTTGACCGCTGCCCGGGAAAACGCGGCCGGGCTCATGGAAATGGTCAAAACAGCCGCCAATCCCAAATTGGCCCGGCTGCATTATTTTATTATGGGAAAGACTCATTCCAAAGAAGGCAGATATTCAGAGGCGCTGGATAAGTTAAGAAAGGCTTTTGCCCTTTTATCTTATAAAGACGGGCTTTCCGGGATGTTTTTATCCGCAATTGCGGAAACGTTATATCAATCCGGGGATTTGGATTCGGCTGTTAAATACTATAAGAAAATATCTTCCGATCCCGCGGTCAATTTAAATGACGGCCACTTTTATGCGGTCAGCTTATACCGGCTCGGACTGGCTTTGGAAAAAAAGGGAGAAAAAACGGAAGCCAAGGCAGCCTACCGCCGCTTTATCAATCTTAGGGAAAACGCCGGTCCTGAAACTCCGCAGGTGACGGAAGCCCGCCGACGGCTCTCAGTTCTTTAAGCCGCCCTTATCCCTTCGTCTCACCCTGAGAAGCAAATCAATGAAGAACCTCATGCTGTTTTTTTGAGTGAAAAGTAAGTAGTTATCTTATCGAGACCGTCTTCTATGCAAGCGCCGTATAAGATTCCCGTCGCTTCGCTCAGGGAATAACATGGTGTTCCGAACGCAATAAACGTGAGCGAAGTGCGCCGCCCGAACAGGTTGAAAAGACGAAAAGACTGAAGGAATGGGTTGACCATCCTCTCTATATAAAAAATAATAGGATTATGCATCCATGATATGTCTCAATTCGAAAACCAGGGAGGATTGGAATGAAAAAAATTGCATGTATTATAGGATTTGTTTTCCTGTTGACCGTCATGTCGGCAGCCGCGGATTTACTGTCGATAGCGGATAAAACCGGCGGTATGGAAAAACTGCCGGGGTATTTTCCCATATATTGGGATAATGCTGCCGGTAAGCTGTGGCTGGAGGTCGATAAATTCGACTCGGAATTTCTGTATGTTCATTCTCTTTCCGCCGGGTTAGGATCCAACCGTATCGGGTTGGACCGCAGCCAATTAGGAGGAACGCGCCTCGTGAAGTTCCAACGCATCGGGCCTAAAGTCCTTCTAATCCAGCCAAATTATGATTTCCGCGCTGATGGAGGTTCGCCCGCGGAAAAAAAAGCGGTGCGGGACGCATTCGGACAGTCGGTGGTCTGGGGCTTTCAAGCCGCAGCCGAAACCGGCGGACGGGTGCTGGTCGATGCGACGGATTTTCTTCTCCGGGACGCCCACCAGGTGATTTCTTCCCTGGAACGAAGCGGTCAGTCGCGTTACCGTATTGACTCTGCCCGGTCAGCTGTCTACATGCCCAATACCAAAAATTTTCTGGAGAATACGGAGATGGAAACCTTACTGACCTTTATATCGGATAATCCCAGCCGGCTGGTTTTCCGGGTGGCTCCTGACCCCGGAGCGGTCACACTCCGCCAGCATCATTCTTTTATCCGGCTTCCGGAACCGGGGTTTGAACTGCGAAAGTATGATCCCCGCTCAAATTTTTCCGCTTTCAGCTATATGGATTTCATGAATCCGGTAGGGAAGGGTTTAACCCAGCGCTATATTCGCCGCCACCGACTGGAAAAAGTCGACCCGTCCGCAGACATCAGCGATCCGGTCGAACCCATCATTTATTATATTGATCCCGGCTGTCCAGAACCGATTCGCACGGCGCTCAAAGAAGGAGGCGCCTGGTGGAATCAGGCGTTCGAAGCCATCGGATACCGGAATGCGTTTCAGGTGAAAATCCTGCCGGAAGACGCCGATCCCATGGATATCCGCTATAACATGGTCAACTGGATTCCCCGGTCTTCCCGGGGCTGGTCCTATGGAGCATCGGTGACTGATCCCCGGACTGGGGAAATCATCAAAGGTCATGTGGCACTGGGCGCGCTGCGCATTCGCCAGGACTATTTGATTGCGGAAGGCCTAACCGCTGATTATCAAGGGGATCAGGAAATCTCCCAAGCTGCAATGGAGATGTCATTAGCCCGAGTCCGTCAGTTGTCCGCCCATGAAATCGGCCATACCCTGGGCTTGGGGCATAACTATGCCGCCAGCATAAATGATAGGGCCTCGGTCATGGATTATCCTCATCCTACGATCCGGCTGGATGAAAACGGTCAAATTGATTTATCGGATGCCTATGCCGTGGGCATTGGTGAGTGGGACACGGTGTCTATCGCCTATGGCTATCAGGATTTTCCCGATGATGCGGATGAAGAAGCCGAACTCCGGGAAATTCTCAATGATGCTTTCCGCGGCGGGCTTTATTTTCTGGCCGGACAGGATGCCGGCGGCGCTCACCCGCTGGCTGCGGTCTGGGATAACGGCCGCCATCCCGTGGATGAATTAGAACAGGTGATGACTGTCCGCACCCGCGCGCTGGAGACCTTTTCTGAAAGCAGGGTGCCGGAGGGAGAACCGCTGGGCACCTTGGAAGAACGGCTGGTGCCGGTTTTTCTCTATCACCGCTATCAAGTGGATGCGGCGGCTTCTCTGCTGGGGGGGCTGTATTACAATCATCGGCTGAGGGGTGACGTCCAGGAAAATCCCCGTATTGTCACCGGCCGCGAGCAGCGGAGAGCTTTAGAGGCCCTGCTGAACACTTTATCACCTGAAGAGTTGACCTTAGATGAAAGGGTGGTTCAGGTTCTGCATCCGCGGCCTCCGGGATACCGCGGTACTGCAGAAGTGTTTGCCGGCAACACCGGCCTTCCCTTTGATCCCGTAGGTGCCGCGGCAGCCGCCGCCCGGATAACCGTGGATGCGATATGTCATCCTGAACGCGCCGCCCGGCTGGCGGAGTACCATGCCCGCAGTCCTGAAGTGCCGGGCTGGGGGGAGGTTTTAAACGGCCTTTTGGATGCCACCTTGAAAGCGGTGCCGCGGAAAGGTTTGGAGGCGGAGGTGCAGCAGACGGTGAATTTTGTTGTTTTAAACACTTTAATGCGGATGGCCGCGGAGAGGCAAACTCCGGACCGGGTTAAAGCTATGGTCTGGATGAAATTGGATGATTTACACAGCTGGCTGGAGCAACGGCGGGATTCCATCAGCGGCGAAGAGTGGAAAGCCCATTATCTGTATGCTGCGGCGACTCTGGAACGGTTTAATGCGAATCCGGAAACATTTCAAATCGATCCGCCACCCGAAGTGCCGCAAGGTGCTCCGATTGGCGGCTGGTCGAAATAGGATAACCTCTAAGTTCCCTCAAACTCAGCGCTCAGAAGGCTAAATCTTCAATATTGCGTCAGCCGGACCCGAACGCCGCTCCGCACACCGGACATCACTGTCTTTCCTATTTAAAAGCGGAACGAGCGGGAAGACTGAAAGGTCTCACAGTGAACTGCAGCAATGGATAAGGGCCATGTCATCGCCAGCCCGTTGGAGGCTGAGCGAGCACGGTCCCTCGCGGAAGCGAGGGGAGCGA